>JBEANP010000001.1:0-49559 GCA_041165385.1 Pseudomonadota bacterium
CTTAGAACTTTCAGAGCAAACGGAGATTTGAAAGAACTTGCCGGGCCGGTGACCTACGCCAATTTTGGCTTCCAGTTACCGGCCATTCGCAAGTGACTGCAACTGGCCCATATGGGTCATTCAATCACTTGCTATTCATAGCTGAATTAGCCTGATCAGAAAGTAGAAACTGTCCCCAATTTCTGTGGGTGACAGTGTGGATAAGTGTTTGGAAATGTCGGATGGAGTGCGCCGGCATTACGTTTCTTAAAGATGCTCATTCCTTGAGCATCACTTATTTGAACATCTAACTTGCTTGAGCTTCAGGTGGCTGAATACGCTCAATTAGTTCGGACAAATCTACCTCGAAGTAGTCGCACAGTTGGTCCAGAACATCTAACTCCACTCGTTCGGTCGTCTCATAGTACAGACGTGTCAGTGTGCCGCGGTTGATCCCAGTATCGCGCGCTACGTCGCTAATTTTGAGCTTTCGCTCACCTAGCAAACGGGCAAAGTTACACCGAATCATGCTCTAAACTTAAAAATATTGACCTTCTGCAGATCAATTTGACTTGCAAATGCAGAAAATGTGTGCATAATGACCTACAGGAGATCAAAATTTACCAAGTTGATGAAAGTTGATCTTCAAGTTTAACGTTTAACTTCAAGGAGAGCCATATGCAAGCAGCATCGGATAGCGAACGTGATCAAACATACCTAACCACTGACGAATTGTCAGTACGAATCAAATACGACGTGCGGACCATCCGGGAGCGTTTGAAGGACAGTGTCCTTTTGGAAGGCGTGCACTACTTTCGACCATTCGGAGGTCGCAAGATCTTGTACATCTGGGAGGCTATCCAGCGTGACATGCAAGCCATGGTTACTTCTCGTCCAAATGCCATGGTAGGCATCCCCATGGCTAACGGGAGAGTGCTGCATGGCTAGTATCCGAGTGCACAAACCAAATGGGGCACTGTTCTTCGATTTCCGGTTCAAAGAGGAACGATGCCGTGAGTACACGCTTCTCCCAGATACCCCAGTCAACCGCAAGAAGTTAGAAAAAGTCCTCGACAAGATCGAATCCGAAATCGCCGCTGGCACTTTCGTTTACGAAAACTACTTCCCCCAAAGCAAGGCACTCAAACGCTTAGCCAAGGGAATGAAGACTGCAGCAACTCCCACAGCAGCGGCAGTTGAATCTATGGTGAACCCAACTCCGATGGCAGCATTGCCTGTCGGCCCATCGTTCAAAGAATTCGCCACCACCTGGTTCGATGAACGCAGCATTGAATGGCGTCGCAGTCACATCAAGTCATTGCTGTCCACGATGAACGGGCGCTTGATCCCGTACTTCGGCAATAAGGTGGTCGGCAGTATCACCAAATCTGATCTTCTTGAATTCCGCGCCACACTCGCCAAAGTTAAAGGTCGCGGAGAACAAGCAGGGCTTTCAGCCAAGCGGATCAATGAAATCATGGGTCTGCTGCGTCAGATCCTGAACGAAGCCGCCGACCGCTTTCAGTTTACGACACCGACCGCCAATATTAAAAAGCTCAAGGTGCGTAAAACCGATGTCGACCCCTTCAACATGGTAGATGTCCAACGCATCCTTGCCACCGTGCGCCCCGACTACAAGAACTACTTCACCGTACGTTTCTTCACAGCGATGCGCACCGGAGAAGTCCATGGCCTGAAGTGGAAGTACGTGGACTTCGATCTGCGCATCATCCGGGTCCGCGAAACCTTTGTCTTGGGTGAAGACGAATACACCAAGACCGATGGCAGCCAGCGTGACATCCAGATGAGCCAGCCGGTGTTCGATGCGATGAAGTCCCAGTTCGAAGCCACCGGTCACTTGTCGGAATACGTGTTCTGCAACCTGCAAGGCACACCCATCGACAACAAGAACTTCTCCGACCGGGTCTGGTATCCCTTACTCCGTCACTTGGGACTGACGGCTCGCCGTCCCTACCAAATGCGCCACACCGGAGCAACCCTTTGGTTGGCCTCAGGTGAAGCACCCGAATGGATTGCCCGCCAGATGGGTCACACCAACACCGAGATGCTGTTCAAGGTCTACAGCCGCTATGTGCCCAACTTGACCCGCCAGGACGGATCCGCCATGGAGCGTTTGCTGGCCAGCAAGATGTCCCAAGGCCCGTTGATTGAGATCCCCCGCGGGACCGGCGGTACCTCCAGCTACGTGCATGCCAGTGAAGCAGCACCCCAGCCCATCCCCAAACCCCGGGGAAATGCTGCCAAGCATTCCATCTTCAAGTCTGCAAGCAGCGATAAAAGTAATGTCGCTCCCAGTAAAAACTTGGTAGTGGAAGCCATCGCCAAGCGGGAAACCAAGGGAGGCTCTACCGATGCCCAGCCTCCGCCCGTGCTGGTGCCACTGACCTGGGCTGACTTGGCGCAGTCGTATATGAGAACAAGTTCTCGGTACGCACCCCACCAGTGGCTTCAGTAGCAGGACCGACAGTCAAGACAAATCGATAGCACCCCTGATTCACCACCATAGAACCAGGGGCAGGGCGGAGCTTTGCCTAAACGCTATGTAACTGACATCTAACACGCAACCAACACAACAACCCTTGAAAGACTTTATGAAAAACACCCCCACATCCACCCCAGCTTTGACACGCATAGCCGCTGCTTCCAACCCCAGCGCATCCATGACCAACACCAAGCGCTGCGCCAAACGCACCGAGCAGCTTCTCAAGATCCCCGGCGTTCAATGCGCCAGTGAACTGCTACTAAAACAACAACAGAAAAAACAACAAGGTCAGGCCTGTAACCGAGGTTTTACCCAATTGGTACCCCAGCCACAGAAGGATCAAGAACAACAGATTCAAGACCTGGTCCTTCGTACCTCTAATCAAATCGGAAATCCAGCTTTGCGCCGGTTCATGGCAGCGGTATTGCGTGACCCAGATGTGTTGAAGGCCGTTACCACTAAAACCTATCCCGCTCAAAACTATCCGATTGAGCTCACGCGTCGTGCATCCCGCATTGCACTGAACTCCGGCTATCTCCCTCGTGAAAACGGAGATGTATTGCACGTAGCCGTAATGCTGGCGGGTGTTCGGGAAGCACTAATCCACCACTTTCCAGAAATGCAGTGCCCAGCCGCTGAACTGCTGCGCGACTTGGTCAGCAATGACTTGCGCCGGTTGCAATTAGCCCAACCGGAGATGGCGCACATGCTTCAATTGGCATTTGATTGGGCTGGGGATGAAGAGGAACAGACCGAGTACGTGCAGTGGCTCAAGCGGGCCATTGGACTAGCTGTAGGTGCTGTGGAAAAGAGAAGCAACGAATCAGCGAAGCGCTATGCATAAGCCTACGCCCAACACTTCACCAAGCATCTCAAGCTGCTCGCAAGCCGCAGGGCTCGCCAAAAACAGCCAGTCGATGCGAGATGTTCACAGCACTGCCAAAAACGCGTCTTTCCCCGCAGCGTGACCAAGGATACCCAGCATGACAAAGATTCAAAACAATTGCAGATCCAGGACAACCACCATGCAACGCAAAACGCAATGTAGCCCACGCGCTATTCGATATCCCCGCAAATCCAAAACACACAACTGCTTTAACTCCGCCACCACAACCACCATTAGCAAGTACCGTCGAATCGCAATCCCTATGGTGTCCCCGCTATGGCGCTCGGGAGTGCGAGTGTTCTTCAAGATCCAAAGTGAGCTGTCGATCCGAATCTCACTGAGTCCGAAGGCAAGTTGGTACCGGGGCAAATTGCAAAGCGCCCGATTAAGACGGGATACACAGCTGCCGTTGAGCGCAGCACAGCGATTGCGCCGGAACAAAGACAATTTAAAAACAGGAGGTCACCATGAATAACCCAGTTAACCCACCAAAGAAGCTATCCAAGTTCGACATCCGCATCTTGGTCCTCGCACTTATTCTGGCTACTGTTGGACTCTTGATATTTGGGATCGTTGCTGTCTATGTGAACCTCAAAAGCAAGGAGCTTCACAAGCAGTGGTTATCGCATACACCGGTCGGACAAGTGGTGAGCGTATCGCCCGTAGGTGGCAGTGGTTGGGGTTCATTGAACACCTTGATCCAGACCGACCGCGGCTACTTCAGCGTAAGCGGTGGTGTAGCCATTCTCAAAGCGGACACGCTCAGCTTGGTGGAGTTGGGAGACCATTCCCGGTTGTTGTGTGACATGGTGAATCGGTGCATGGCCGTTGACGAGCGATTGGCGCTTGCGCCTAAGGAGAAAGTGAATTGACAAACAAATTGAAGACCAGAAAGCCCCACCACTTATGAAAAACCCCTCCATCGAAGCCATGAAGCAGCGCGCCAAGCTCTACCACCGCAATCGACGCAAAGACGTGTTCACAAACGGCATCATTGTGCGCCACCGCTATGACTACATGACACCCGAGACCCTGTCCTTTTGGGACGACGCAGTCTTTATTGTCAATGACTATCGCGTAGCGCTGTGGTGGGTACATCCGCGCGATCGATATCACAACCTGATTGAAGAGGAAGCGATACGCCGTGTCGCCCATCTCCATCCTGAAAGTGACCCGTTTGCCAATATGACACCCAACTACAAGAAGCTGGGACGATCACGAAAGAAGATTGTTAGTTGGACCCAACGACCGACCAGTGATGAATACAGACACTATTTCGATCTACTCACAGCCATGGAGCGCCAAGTTGGCCAAGAAGTAGCCTTTGAAGTTCGCCCCTCCATGACGATTGGCTGGAACAGCTGGTGCAAAGGATTGAGTTTGTGCTCTCCTTTTGAAGTGCGCAGTGAGTCGGAATTACTGGCGCTTACGCATGTCGCTCGCCGCCTGGTTAAGCGGGAATCAACAATGACCCAAGAATTTGGTGAATACGTGTACGGTCAAGCTGATTGGTTGGCGGATTACGAAATCATGGAAAAGGCCAAGCGAAGCTCCTTCACTGCCCATGCGCTGGCATAAGGACTGGTCAATGAAAACATCAATACCAATTAGCGGTCTCGTGACGACCAGCATTCACATGTACATGGCACCAGATTTACTAAAGCCGGATGTACCAACGCCAAATGCATTACCTGAATCTTTGCGGGATAAGTTACCTCAATACGACATAACCATATGAACACAACCCTTGTCGATGAGAGAAACACCATAGCCCTCGATTGTGATGGCGTACTTCTGGACTACAGCACCGCCTATGCCTGCGCCTGGGAGCGTGCATTTGGTGTTGCTCCCGTCTTGCAGAACGAGAGGGCCTACTGGCCTATGGATCGTTGGGGAATTCCACGCTTGATGGGTGAGAATTTAGAACGCTTTCGGTCCGTGTTCGACGAAGAATTCTGGAGCACCATTCCGGCTGTAGCTGGTGCCATTGCAGCCTGTCACCTTCTGAAATCTCGAGGTATCCGACTGGTGTGCGTGACTGCGTTGGACGACCAATTCGCCTGTGCGCGTCTAAGAAACTTGAATGATCTTGGATTTCCGATCGAACAAGTCATTACGACTGGAAATGATGCGTCTATCGGTAGCCCCAAAGCAGCGGCATTGGCCATACTGAAGCCAGTGGCGTTTGTCGATGACTTTGCTCCCTATATGGTGGGAGTGGATGACTCCATTCACAAAGCGCTGATCATTCGTGACCCAATTGGAAGTCCCAATATAGGCAAAATGTTGGAACACAGTCACACCCAGCATGATGACCTTCTTGGATTTGCAAGGTGGTGGATCGCTCAGTCAGACAATGCACCTGACTATGAGCCAGACGACGGGCCGCTAACCCAAGAGCAACTTGCTGCTCTTAAAAATGACGTTCAAACACGCTTCCCAAGAGGCAAACTGCTAGAACGCAAAAGGCTGTTTAACGATGACAATTCAAAGCCAGGATCATGAACCAACGCAAGCGTAAAAAGACGGTAAGTGAGCGACTCCAACATCGGCTCCGTAACACCCGATTCATCTGGATGAGTGCTGAGGACCGCGCGTGGGTGAACATGTTTCCGGTAGGTCGGGAATTTGGCAGCCCTGACTATGAGCGATTGGCACAAGAAGACTACGATGTGGCACAAGCCAACCTTGCGCGTTTAATAGCTGACTGCAGCGAGGACTCGGCGCCTGTCCGTGAATCTCAAGACTTCCTGTCCGACACGATCAATGTGCAAATGGCACTTCGGGAGATGGGGCACGAGGTCAACTTGGATACTGCAGCGAGAGTGTGGATGCACTACTCCAATTCTCTCTGTGCAGGCTGGCTGTCTGGTGCTCAAACCCAAGAGTCTGCGCGGGTTTGCATTGGGAGATATTGCTGGTCAGGCCCTCAAGATCCTCCCGGACCGGGGAGATGGACATCTCCCCATGAATCGCAAGACGTTGGGAGTGGCGATTTGAGCCGTCGTGGGAATTAGCCAAATTGGCTCCGTGGCATCTTCTGCTAACTCACTGCCGCTATCAATCTGCGCGTAATGCTCGTAATGCGCGCGATAGCTAGGTTCATGTTGTTGTTGAAAGTTGCCGGTTTGCTAATTCCTGCCCCAGAATGCATTCTTAGTTTGGATTGAACTCGCCGGACTCAATCCATAGAATGAAACAATTGGCATCGCAAGGTAGCACCACCATGTTTTCTGATCCCGTTTTGAGTACCGTAAACATCATTTTGTTAAGCGGCATTGTCTTGTCGCTCATTGCTACGCGAATGATCAACAAGGCAAACAAAGAACTACAGGCGAAAAATATGGCTGGTCGCAGAAGCATGAGTCGGATGTATGGCCAAACCGAAGGCTAGAGCAAGCACGAAGTAAATACTGCCGGCGTCACCAGCAGTCGCCTTTGTAGAAACGTATAACCTGAATCAACAGCTCAGTTCTGATACAAGTTCTGAAAGTCGAGCTAAGTCATGTTGCGTTAAACCTGTACGTCGCTCCACGAGAACCAATCTGCGTTCAAACGGGCGAAAGTTCCATGGCCTGTCATCAAGGGACACCCATGGAGTCCATGGGTTAGCGTTCTCGCGCATCCACACCTCACATTCAAATTGCCTTGCGTAGTTCGTTTCGGCAACTTCGGAAGTCACTCCAATAATTCGCTGCGACCAATCAGGAAAAAGCCCTTTTAGCTGTTGAAGAGTGCGCGTGCTTCGCCAGGTGGAGGAAACAACTACTTTTACTGTCAGATGCTTGAGAAGGAACTGCTGCAAAAGACCCGCTCGACAAAATAAGGGCAACTCATTGGTGGGCGGGTCGGGATGCAAAACACCGTCAAAGTCCAGGAACAGAATGATTTCAGATGCCATGTTGATGGCCAGTTTAATGGGATCAGAAATAAGGCTGGACACTTGGGTTTACCACCTGCATGGTGGATATGCAGGTTACAACGGCGTGAATAAAGGCACACCAGAAACCATTCCAGTTGCGTGTGCCCCTATTGACATTCCCATGGCCTTACAAGTGATCACCCGTGGCAAAGTCGTTAGTTTGCTGCATCCTTGTTTGAAGGAATGACTAGTAATTGTCAGAGTGATCATTTTGGGCTTATTGCGAATTCGCGTGCGTACTGAAACCTAGCGCCACTCGCAAAGATTTTGAGAGTTATCCAAGGTCAATGAATGAATATAGGTTTTCGTAGCCCCGGACTAAAACCTCAAACTGCCGCATCCGCACAATCTGAATCAGCAATGAAGTCGGCAAGCATTCGCCAAATTCAATTGGCTTCGCCAGGTCTTTGATTTCGTCATCAGAAAAAAGTAGCTCCTTGGCTAGCAGGTCAGAGGTGACTGCGCCAAGATCGATCGGAGTTTTCAGATCCAGACCGACAGCATCGATGCGCCTGACCTCGGTCAGTGTCTGAATTTGCTTCGCGATGCTCCGATTGGCGCGGGTTCCAGCAAAGGTCCATAGTCGCGAGCCCCCCCCAACACTGCTGGTGACTGCCATTGATGGATTGAGGTCAGTATCTGGCAAACTTTCGATCACCTGGTCGAGCTGTAGTCTGGCACGTTTCGAAATGATGGCATGCTCGTTGGTGCTTTGTCGAAGCGCTCGAAGCATCCCTTGCGCGATTTCGCGACTCAAAATCCGGCCACTTCCAGTCCAGCGTGCTTTGCCGCCTTCTTTCGCTGGCTCCAACCAAACCACACGCTTCTTCCAATCCACGTCCGTGATTCGCCAGCTTTTTCCGGCAAGCAGGATCAGGCGATCTTGCTTGTCGCCAGTAAGCATCGTTGGATCGATGTAGCCGACCTCCATGTTGCCAAATCGACCCAAAAGCAACTGTGCCCCTGAAAACGACGCCAGCAGGTCTTTGTAATGTGCGCGACCAAATTGCTTTTCCATCATGGGGCCAATTTGCAGCACACCATCTTGATCTACCAGATAGCCTAAAGACACCATGTGATCAATGAAATCGGTAATGCCTGATGCCTCGGATTCTGGAAAAGCACCCCTCAGTAGTGCGATTAGTTCTTGTCGGGGCCATTGAGCGCGCTCCAGAGTGGCGGCCATTGCTTGCTGGGCAACGATCGCCCATGGCTCTGGTGGCGGATAAGCCGCTTCCACCCAAGCCTCGCTCCAGAGTTTGCAAATGCCCATGGCCAGCATGAGCGAGTCGTCATTTGTGCACAAGAATAAGCAACTGCGTTTCGCACCAGCTCTGCGCCCAGTACGGCCCATGCGTTGCAAAAACGAAGACACCGTTGACGGTGCATCGATCTGAATCACATGGTCTAGATCACCAACGTCGATGCCCAACTCCAGCGTTGACGTCGCAACGATAACGCAGTCCTTTTCCTCTGCGAAGGCGGTTTCCGCCATCTTTCGCTCTGAATGGCTGAGTGATGCATGACTTAAAAAGGTTCGCACATCCTGGCCACGCAGCATGCTGGTCAGCTGCTCGGCACTACTGCGTGAATCACAAAAGACCAGTCGCTTGCTGCCTCGATGTAGGCGTGCAATGACCGTTACAGCGTTCGCCAACGAACCAACGAAGTCCACAGTGACATCCGCGTCGGTGCTCACTGACGCACTTCCGACGACCTTCTTGACCCCGGTGGGCGCAAACCAGTTCAGCAATTGGTCGGGGTTACTAACCGTAGCTGAGAGCCCAATCCGTTGCATTTCCTGGGGCACGTATTGTTGCAGTCGTTGAATAACAGCACGCATGTGCCAACCACGGTCATCGGCAGCGAAGGCATGCAGTTCATCGGCAATTACCACGCGCAAATTGCCAAACCAAGCCTTGCGGTCAATTCGTGTCGAGACCAACATGCCTTCAAGTGATTCCGGCGTGGTCAGCAGAATATCGGGCGCGTCTTTGATGGCATGGCTCTTTTGAGATTGAGAAACATCACCGTGCCATACCGCCACACGCCGGCCCACAAGCCCTGAATAATAGGAAAGCCGCTGCTCCAGGTTATTCAATAGCGCCTTGATTGGGCAGACGTAAATCACACTCACGCCTGGCCACGCATCCGTCATCATTCTTGACAGCACTGGAATGATCGCTGCCTCTGTCTTCCCTCCAGCCGTTGGTGCTAACAAAAGGCAATGCACACCAGAAAGAATGGGCTCAATGGCCTGGAGTTGCGTCGGGCGAAGGCTGCTCCACCCCAACGAATTTACAACGTGATATTGCAGTGCCGGGTGAAGCTTTTCGAATTCGCTCACAGCTCAATGTCATCCACACTGGTAGCGCTGGCTGCGGCCCGTTCGTTGGCGGTCATTTCGGTTTCTGCCAAAGTCAGCTTGTAATGCTGGCTTGGGTCAAATGTCTCGTGCAAGTCCACCCGATCCAACACATCTGCCACCAATTTTTTTAAGAACAAACGTGGTGCCACTCCCACTTTGCCACCAAGGCCGCCAGCAACTGCAGTGGCCAAGACTTCAATGTAGGTGTCATCGACCACACGCCGCAAACGTGCTTCATTGGGCTGGGTTGCTGCATAAATATCACGCACACGTTTGCCCACTGACACCAAGGAACCTTGGTCAAAAGGTGCCAGCCGAATTTGTACAGCACGCGGATTGTCAAATTTTCTATCGGTCCCAAAGTCCACGTGCAATCTCTGAGCCAGTGGCGCAAGCCGCTGAACACCTTGTGCACCATCAAAGAACGCCGGGGTTCCGGTGATGACCAAATACAACCCAGGAAAGCGGCCTGTATCAATCTCATCGATCAACTGGCGCAAGGCATTCAAACCCCGTTCGCGCGTGTCAGCTCGCATGCGCTGAAGCGTTTCCACTTCGTCCAGCACCAATATCAAACCTGGGAAACCGCTGTCTCGAAGGATTGTTAGCAGTCCAATTAAGAAATTGGCCGCACCAAAATGATCTAGCTCGCCCTTAATTCCTGCAGCGCGCTTTACGCTGGCCGCTACATTGGGCTGACCGGCCAACCAGCTAATCAAGCCTTCTGCTAGCTGGTTATGGCCATCAGCCAGCGCACGCCGATAGGTGCGCAGAACAGCAGAAAATGCCGGTGCTGACTTGCTGATCGTTGTTAGCTGTGCCTCCATCAAGGTTTGGGTTCGCTCCAACAGGGCATTGGCATCGTTTACGTCGACGGTTCCGTCTGCCAAGACATCTTGCTCCAAGGCAAAAAACCAACCATCAATAACACCGCGAAACGCGCCTGTTCCACTATCCGCAGTACCAAGGCGTTCAACCAATCGGCGGTAGATTGTTTCCAGGCGGTGCAAAGGCGTCTCTGTCTCATTGATTTGCACTTCACTCGTCGCAAACCCCTTGGCTCTGGCGCGCTCTTGCAACCATCGACCAAAAAACGTCTTTCCGGTGCCGTACTCCCCACGAACGGCCTTAAAGCCGCCGCGTCCTGACGCTACTGTTGCCAGCTCTTCATCCAGCGTTGGCGCAAAGGAATCAATACCTACCGCCAGCGCATCCAGTCCGGCACTGGGTACGGTTCCGCGCCGAAGCGCGCCAATAATGTCATCACGTCGTGCGGCGCTGATCATCGGCTACCCCCGGCAAAGCCAATGCGAAATTGCTGCAAAAGCAGGACCCGATTCAGCTCAACTGTTCCGGCAACTTCGTCCACCAAAAGCACGGTAGCCTGGTCCACATTGAGGACTCGGCGGGCGGCACTCAGCATGCCGTTCAACCGTATTTCTGGCACTGAAATTCTTTGCGCCAACGCAGCACGCGAAAGCTTTCCGCCACGTTCTGCCAAAGCAGATAACATTTTTCGCATCTGTTCATCTGGTGGTGCCACGCGTGCTGCCAATGCGCGTTGTGACACATAAACTTGGCTTTGCATCAGTGCGTCAATCCAATCCTCAGCTTGAGCTGGTGCCGTTGCCGGAATGGGTGCAAGCACCGTGTCAAACAACTGGTCTTGCCCAACAGGTGGCGCCACAACCTTTTTCGATGAAGTGCGTGGAGCTGGTGTGACTTGGGCAGTTGCCGCAGGTACCGTCGCCAAATTCGGCAGATCCCACCATTCGGGTTGAGCTGGAAGCGCCGGCTGCCACTCTGGCAAGCTCATTCCATAGGGAACCAATACGGACAGAGGAACAGTCACTTCTTGTAGTGAAACACCGCCGTGATAGCCGTTTTTACGACCAGCATACCGGATGCTTTCGCTCCATAAGCACGCTATCGAAGTTGCTCCTGTAGCGGTTCTTACGCGTCCGTTCGATAAAACGACTTCATTATCATTTGCGACATCAGTGCCAATGCGCCAACGATCACTTTCGCCACCGCTGATTTGCGTAGTGCCATCTTCCAGAAGGTGCCCATGGTCGGCAGTGACGATAACGATGCGCCGTGCTGCCTTGGCTTCATTGAGGATTGGCAATATCAAACGCAGATCTTCCAGACTCCAGCGCTGATTCAATTGGTCAGGCCCACTCAGGTGGTCATCGACAGCGTTGTAAACCAATCCAACAATGCGTTGATGTGGGTTGGCAATGGCAGTGCGAACTTCATTCGAGAGATTGGTTGAATCACTCAAATCACCCTTGTGAAACAGTTTGGGTGGAACATCTGTGCGTGATTGAGCCAGCAATGCTGCATGGGCCGAAAACCCTGACTTCTCGAATGCCGCTGCACCTGTGGTGAGCTTGCCGCAAAGCAGGGTGGCACGGCTGACCTCCGTAACTGTCGGAAAAGCCGCTACACCCGCTAGTGGCTTAGACAAGGCGGATGGCACTTGTTCCACCCAACCAAGCCGTTCCGGTTTGGCGAAAAGTTCTCTGAAAATGCTGGTGCTCAGGCCGTCCACCACCAGTAAAAGCACTGGTTGCAGTGCCGCCAGCGGTGCCACCACGCGCTCCAACACGGATTCCAATGGCACTACACGACCGTCTGCACCTGGTGCTTGGGCATTCCAGCGCTGCAATGTTTGGGCAAACTTTTGACCCAATGCATTGCGCCTGGTGATGACGACGCTGCGCACCAACTCATAGGCATGTGACACCTCCACCAGCTCATCGCCACCAAGCAGTCGAAAGCGTGCCCAGTCAACGAAGGCACCTTCATCCGCTTGCCAACAAACCAGGTCGGCAACCGACAAGGCATTTGTTGTTGGCCGGACCATCCAGCGTGCCATGCGCCTCGCCATTTCAACCCGATCAGCACGATGCGTTTGGCTCGCCGCCAATACGTGAGCCAAAACGCGGTTGACTGCGTCTTCGACCAATACCAATGTGGTGTCAGTTGGGGCCTGTACATGTTGTGTAAGTGCTGCGGCAAAGCTACGCATGCGCTGGTCAAATCCCATGGGCAAAACATCGCTCAAATGTGCAAATTCCCCAACGCGCAAGTCGGTCAACAAAGCATCCGCTCGGTCCATGGCCGACCGATACAAATCAGCGCCACTTTCACGCACCAGCTGTTGGGCGGCTTGTGACCATGCGCGACCCTCCACAACACCCACATGGGCATCGTTTACAAAGCGCTCAAGGCGGATGGCAGCATTGCCCAAAGTGGTCTGTCCTTCACCTGCTGGTGCATACAGAACTCCACACACCAGACCCAAGGCCATTGCGTCCCCGGTACGGCCAGCCTCAACACAGGCCAACACGATCTTTCCGGCAATACCTGCAGACTCATCTAACCAGTTGAATGCGTCCGGCCTGGCGTTGGCTGGCAGTAAGTTGATGGATGCATCGGTGGTCGGCTGCATCGTCCAGCGCAATAGCGCTGTTGCATCGGGTCGCGGCGAATCGAGCTGAAGAAACCGTTTTAACAATTCTTTCCAAGCAGTTTCCAGATCCAAAAACCCGTTGGCAACTGGGGTGTAGGCACCTTGTGCAGTTCCGTCTATCAGCACCTGAGGCATCCAGGAATACCGGCCCAACCTGGCATCAATCTCTTTGGCACCAAAAAGCTGACGCACGATTTCCCAGCCCTCTGGCTGGAAAACTCGGCCTCGTGCCAACCTGGCAGTGATGTCTTCTGCGATCTCATTGGTATTGAGCGGCGTCAACAACACCAACCCTTCTAGCGCAGCATCCACCTGCTCAACATCGCTTAAAGACTCACGCATGGCCAACATGGAATCGCACCAGCGCAAAGCGAACCTTCGCCCTTGGTGCGGGATTGATTCCGGCCATGCCTGTTTGCTTGCCGCTTTGATGGCAATTGCCAAGGCTTTAGGTTCGCGCGCCAACACCGCATCCAGTTGCGCGGAAATTTGGGGAACCGATACCGTCATGGTTGAGTGCTCCGGCGTTGAATGCGCCAACTCAAACTCAACTCCAGTTCGTGGTCACCTTCCAATTTATCTTGTAAATTTTTCAATACCGTGGCTGCCGCTTCTGTGTCCAAGTCTGCCTTTTGAGCTTCTTCCACCAACACCGGTGCAGCAGGTGCAGTGCCACTTCCCGTAAATGGTGGCGGCACAGGCACCACAGGCATCGGCACTGGACCTGCACCAACTGGAATGCCTGTAGGTGGAAAAGGGGAGGGCACTGGCGAGGGCGCAGGAGCTGCAACAGTAAGCAAGCGAACGGCATCCCGTTCAAGCTCTTCCAGCCGCGACTTCAATGGAATCACATGCTCTTCGCTAGCCAGCACTTCAGTCAATCGGGTCAGTATGGATGCAGCAGCAGCCTGGCGATGGTCTTGCAGATCTCGCATGGCATCGAAGATCGTCCAGTTTGCGTTATTCAGCGCATCAGCCACATTTTGGGCTTGCCCCATGCTGCGGCCCACTGCTGCTTCTGAAGTCTCAGTGGGCGCATTTGCAAAGGACTGAACCAGGTCAGTATCTGTTGCTGCATGCAAGGTGGCCAACAATGCTTGGGCTGATTCACTGGTGCGAACACGCCCAGCAGTGGATGCACCATACCGAGTAGCACGGTCACGCACTGCAACTACCAGCTTACTGACAGCTTCACGCTTGCCATTGGCTTCGCGGCGCACGTCATCCACCAAGCGGCCCACATTGGCCGCGTTCAGTGTTTGTGGCACCGTCAATCCAAACAAGCTTGCAGCACGTTGCACTGCGGTTGCCCAATGGCTTGCATCGGGCAATGATTGTTCCCGGAGCTCAAGTTCATCGGCCAAGCTGTCCACAGTGGGCTCCACCGGACCACCGCGCAAAATGAAGCGACGGTTTGTTAGCGCTGCAAAGCTCAGAATAATGAGATTCTGCAGCTCCAAGGGCAGCCCCATGGGGTTTGGCAAGTCGATCCATTTGCGCAATTGGCCCACGGTCATCGTACCGCCACCATCGCGGGCATGGCTTTGCGTAAAACGCGAACGCCAGTGGTCTTCCACCAGCAAGTGCGTCTCGCCCATTTGCCCCAATTGGCAGGGGTTTACTACGGAGCGAACCAAGCGGCGCGTAGCTGAATCCTGCACCAAACCACGACGGTCAGTAGCTTCAATAGCGCGCTGCACTTCAGGCCAAATTTTGCGAATGACCGCTGGCTTGATGTCAGTGTCAAATTCTGGGTGGGCAGGGTACTGGTGGGCAAATAGTTGCCCCAATAGCCCCTCAAAAGCCTCCTTAAAACTGGCACCTATGGGAGGTCGTGGAGACAGTGTTGGGTCTAGAGACTGAAACTGCTGGTCTGATGTCAGCGCATTGGTAACCGCATCGCGCGGTTCTGTGCTGATGCCAAAAGCCACTTCTAGCTGGCTACGTAATTTGCCACGCAATGAATCCAATTGATTCTTGGCCAAGGCTTTGGCTTGCACCCGATCTACAAGGCTCAGGTGTCCGGCGTAGCTATCAAAACGGTCACCAGACAATATGTGGCTCAACACCACTTGCCGTCCCAAATCTGCCAGTGCTTTGTTGCTGAAGAAAGAGGGCAACCAAATCAACGTTTTGGTGTCACCACCGCGGTAGGCATCCAGGCGAGCAATGTCGTCGGCTGGGCTTCGGTTGGGTTCGTCAAACGGAAAATCCAAGATTACCGTCCATGCGCCTGATCGACCACGCAGGCGGTCATCAGTCATTTCTCGCACGTTTTCGTACAGCAGCTCCACTTCGCGCCGGGTGCCGCGCCAGGTGAATTCGTAGGTGGTGAACAAGGCACCATCGTCAGGAATACCAAGTTCAGAAAACAAGCACTCGCGAATCTTTTTACGCCGGTTTCCGGCGTTGTCATTCGCCTCGGCGGCCCTTAAAATGGGCTCAATATCTACACCCGTAACCTGGATCGACACCACCGGGTTCTGGTCTTCGGTGACCTTGAGTTCACCGATTTTTGTGGACCAATCCTTGCATTTGCGCAGCACGTCCTGGGCTTCACGCCCCGGAATGGGCGACTTGAACGTTCCGTGGTTCAGTGCGGCCAGCCGTAAACCCGTTAAACCTTTGAGTGACTCCACTTCCGGGACCAAGGCGGCCAGCAGCAGTGTCTTGAGCAGCCGCGCATCGTTACGCAAGTTTTTGGCAGCAGTGGGGTCAGCCTGTCCGAGCGTGATGGCTTCCCAAGTCACATTGTGTTGCTCCTCCAACATGGGCAGCAAGCGCTGTGTGTACAGGCGTTTTGCATTGTCAAAATGCAGCCGCATTCCCTCTGAAAACGGTTCATCGCCTTGGCTGATCGCATCAAACAAATCACCCACCGGAATCAATTGACCCAGCTCCAGGTCACTGCGGCGGTCCACCAGCAACTGCATCATTAGCTTCAGCGCCGTGCGCTCACGCTGCAACGCGGCAGAAACCGCAATCAATGTTTGCACCAATGCTGGCGAAAACGGGTAGACCTTCTGGAACATCTCGCGGTCGGCCGACGTGGTCAACAGCGTGTCCAGCACTTCTCTGCGTACCCGCAGAATCTCTTCAAACGCAGTGTTCAACGTTTGCCGCGCAGCCTCATTGATTGGGCGCAATACCCGCTTTTCAGCAATGGCTGGCAGATTGCGGTCTTCCAGGGTGATGCGGTGAAAGCGCGCTTCCCAGTGGCGCAAAACATCGCTGAACTGGGCTTGCACAGACCCGGCCAGGTTTTCACCCACCAGGTCACGCAGATCACGCTGTCGGGCGACAAAGCTAACCAGGGGAATGGGCCGGTCGTCATTGGTGGCTTCCACCAATTTCACTAACTTGGTACCTTCGCGGCTGACAAAACTCACATCAGCAGCATGGCTGGCCAGCCACAACACCAACTCATCCAGGAACAAGATGACTGCGTCATAACCCAGTGCTTGGGCGTGCCGCGTCATGATGCTCAGCCCGTTGTCCAGAGACACGAACGACTCACCACCACCGGCCAGAGTGCGGTATGAAGAATAATATTTGCTGATCAGGTCACCCACTAGGCGTGATCTCTCTTCACCGTTTGGTGCTTCTAGAGTGGCAGCGTCAAAGCTAGTGGCATCCCAGCCAGCATCCATGTCGCCCCATCCGCCACCGCCATCCCCACCATTGCTACCGCCGCCCGTGGCATTCTCATTCAGCTTGGCAAAAAAGGCGGTGTCGCCAATTTGTTCGCGCATGCGCTGGGCATCTTCAAACAGCCCTTCGGCCAAGTAAAAGCCAGGTACTGGTGCCTCGGGGTGAAGCCTGCGCACATGGTCGGCATATTGACCAAGAATGGCACTTTCCATATCGCGCGCGCCGATCATGTGATAGGGCACGAGCAAGAATTTTTTGCCATGCGTCCAGCCATGCTGGGCGATGACGCTAGCCAGCTCTGGTATTGATCGCGCTTGCGTATTGCCAGCCAAAATCAGATTCAAAACAGCCATGAAGTGGCTCTTGCCGGAGCCAAAACTGCCATGCAGGTAAGCCGCTTTGCTGCCGCTGGTCACTACCGATTGCTTGATGAACCCCAGTGCATTGTCAAAAGCGTCTACCAACTGTGGTGTCACCACGTAGTCGCGCAGGGTTGCGTCAGCGTGGGTAACACCTTCGGACAGCTTCAGCACGAAGTCGCCTTGGTGCACACGCTCCGGGATATTGATCAGGTCTTTTATTAATGTCATTTTTTGGTATCTCCCTGTGGCTTATCCGGCCATTCAAATTCAAGGCTTTGCAGTTTTCTTGGCGGCAGCTTTGGCTTTGGCTGGCTTCGCGGCTGCGGGTTCAATTTGCGGTGCTGGGCTTTCCTGCGAAATGGGAGTGGCCTGCTTTAGGTCGTGAAAATGCACGGTCGGCAACATCACCGGTCCGGCTGGCATGCGCGACGTTAGCGCTAGCAACTGCTCCCGAATGGCAGACCACAGCAGTGCGGCACCATTCACAGTCACTAAGTCATGCGCAGACCCAAGTTTCTCGGCGCCTTTGGAAAGCACAACGATGCCAGCCGCCTCAATATCGATCCGGTAGGGTGAGAACTTGCGGTCGGGCTCATCGGTATCAGCTTTGTTGTCGATTAGCACTTGCAATGACACCAGATACATCGGCCCACGCTCATGGATCATGTCGATTTCGGCCAAGCCCACTTCGGTCGTAATACCTATGCCATCAAAAACGAACACTGTCGTTAAAGGATTGGTCGGTTCGGTCGGTGCGTGTGCTTGGTCAATCTCTACATAGACACGTTTAAAAGTTAGCTGTAGAAGCTGAATGGGGCTTGGCTTCATGATGCTGATGCCCGTTGGGCTGTCGAATGTCCGTCGTTGCTGGCGTCATGCAGCGTCATGGTTTGCCGTGTTCCCACCTGGTGAGAAAACCATGCTTTTGCAAAGTTATTAACCTGGTTTGGAACGGTACCTGTCTGAACGTAGCGCTCTTGATGCCTTGGGTTTGCTTGTGCTGCGTCGTAAACCTTCGTCAACGATCGCACTTTCACCCGTTGCTCATCCTCACAACGAGCTGACCACAGTGGCAGCTCGATGCCAGCTTTGTCAGCCAGACTCTTCATCACAGTCGGGCTTTCAATTGCCAATTGCAGCAACAGTGTGGTGCTGTCATCGGGGTAGGTCACTTCATTCTCGTAACGAGAGAATGCAATGATTCCCTTACCAAAAATGGCAGACGCATTCTGCTGTGTCAGTCCATAACGTTGCCGAATAGCCAATATTTCTTCGCCCATCAGCAGATTGCCATAGTGGGCCTTGCGCGCAGCCAGGCGAGCCAGATTTTCCGTGTGCTGTGAAGCAAAGGTTCTCTCAGCACCGCATTGGTCACAGCGCGTGGTCAGCAGTGTCACTTGAAAGGTTTTGCCGTTCGGGCTGAATTCCCTAGTCCGCTCTGCCTGATGCAGGTGGCCCTTTTTGCAAGATGGGCACGTGGGTAGATTGTTTTTAGTCATTTTTAGCCTGTCTATTTATTGTTAGCTGGCCAGATATTTAGCGTGGCGCGTGGCATGACACCAATACGAGAGTGAGTGTCCCATCCGTTTCGATTGAAAACTTCATGTACACCTCAAGTCCTTTGGCGCTTCGGACCTGTCTGATGGAGTCATACCGCATTACATAAACATCGCAAGGTACGGTGGCACCGCCATTGACCTTGCACCATTCGGATTTGTCATAGTCGCTTGCCGTCAAGCTGACCAGCATCTGCACTACGTTTTCGTAAGTCCACTTGTAGTTCTCCAGGTCAATTTCACAACGATCTGTTGCCACCCAAATGGCATCAAGATCGAAATCCGCAGACTTCAACACCGACTGAAGCCCTTTGAGGTCGATCAAGGCACCACCGCCAATCCGCCTGCTTTTTGGGGCGGATGGGTTGTAAGCGGGCAGTTTTGACGGGTCTATCCGCCACAAAGCAGAGTATGAGTTTATCACGGTGATAAATCAAGCGGGAAAAACCCGAGTCCGTCAAAAGGGGATCGACTCATGCTGTCGCCTTACGCCGACCACGAGTGGCCGCTACCACCACGGGCTTCCACCCCTTCAAATCATCCAGCGTGAAGCCTTGGGCGCGGGCTTCCTCAGACACGAAGCCCTTGTAATAGTGGCCCATTCGCTCGCCATAAACCGGGTCAACTTCGTTGTGCCATTGCTCAAGCCACGGAACCAGTTCCAAAAGACCAGCAAGCAAGGGTTGTAGGCGTTCGGGTGGCCAGCCTTCGCTGTCTTTCATGTCCAGGTAATAACTGGCGATGGCAGTTGCTTGTTGCAGGTGGTCCCAACCAGCCCAGGCGATGACCAGGCTGCCGTCGGCACCACGTTCGCAACCGGGGTAGCTTATCCAACGCTCCTTCGGGACATCCAGTGCACCACGCAGCCGCCAAAAGGTTGGCTTTAGAAAATCCGTGCTTTTGAACTTGCTAGGAATTGGAATCTGACCAATGGATTCGCCCTCATCTTCACGCCGTTGCAGATCCCAAACCTCAAACCATTCCTGTCTTTTCCGAATTCCCGTTTCTGAATAGCGAAGTGAGGACAGAAATGGGGTTGATTCGTCACCGATAAGTTCTTCCAAGAGTTTGATCGTCTCAAAATCTGTACGCCCAACGTACATAGCTGCTGCCGCCATGAATACATCATCACTATTGAGATAGTCAGACAAGCGGCTTAAGGATATGAGGGCAGTCGGTTGACCCTGAACAATAGACCAACACTTGCATGACTCAATGCGACTAAGCAACCATTGCCGAATCGCCTTTTTTTCCTGCATTTCCCAAGAAGTTACTTCCCAGCGCCTTTTGCAGTTTGGTGCTTCTAGCAACCCAATTAGTGGGTCGGACTCTAATACCTTTATTCTCTCCTCAACCAACGCTTTGTACTCAGATGGCCAGTGGCTTGGCAGTTCTGTGATTGGTGGTATTTCGAGCCATTCAAACCATTTTGTCTCGAGTTCTCCATTTGCAATTCTCCGCGCCATGGATACTTCAAATGCACGCTCTCCTAGGTGGATATCTGGGGGAGGCAGATGCGCGGACTTGAGCGATACCAATCCAAAAGAATCGTAACTGTGCCAATCGAGCTCTTCCTGCAGCGCAATCATTTTTCTTAGTGTGGAGTCGTAGCGGCTTCGAGCTATGTCAAACGAACTCCTACTGAACGATTGCGCATCACAGTCATCTTTAGACGCAAGTGTTGCAGGGTTGGCTGAATCCAATTGAATCCCCAGAGCGTGAATTCCACGACCGAATTCAACTGGCGGATTGTTAAAAATCGGGAAATCGATCAATGCAGCTGATGAAATCTCATAAAAATCATGCCATTTCTCATCCTTGCTGCTGCCTCCCCCTGGCCCACCTTTGTTATGACAAACCTGTTGCAGCCAAAAACATGCTAACGAAGAGTTCAGCATTCCGAGCAAACCCAAATACTCATCATCACTGGCTGATTGTTTCAACATCACGATAGGGGCGTGAGCATTGAAAATCCGTCCATTTGAAACAAAGGAAAAGTGATTGTGTGTGGCAACGTTACTGAAAGAAATTGCCCGTGGAGAGTTAAATCGCTTTTGAAACAGCATGGAGTACTCAAACCAAGGTAATCCCCTTTCAACTTGGCTTTTTCCAAACGCAACGCGTCTTTGGAGTTGAGCTCGATATGGCCACAAAACCTTTTGAATTTGATCACTCTTTTCTAGGCTCGATCCATCATCCTTGTATGGCCAAATTGCACTGAATTGCGCGCCGACCATCCAGTCACGAACATCTTCACCGGCAATGTAAGGACGCGAATTTGACTTTGGCAATCCCATTCGACAGATGGTGGGTTCATCCAATACAAAAACTTCATCAAACCTTGTAAGTGCAACTGCACCCATTTTTGGTTCTAAATCTCTTAGCTTCTTAACTGTGTGATTGTTTAATTTTTTGAGGAGTTCGATGGATGAGCTTCCACCAAATGACCAGGGATGAATGCCTAGTGTCTTCCTTTCGATATCTTCGATGCTTACAAACTCATTGCTCTGACCCGGCAAGTCGATCCATTTCAGAATTGATTGCCAGACCAGACCAAGAGCAGGATCTGGCGGTGTAAAAGGCTCACCTTTTAAACCCATGACGGCTCGAATTGTCAGCGCAACGGGGTTTCTGTTTCTGCCGAAAAGTATGACCGTAGGTGTCCCATGACCAGGTATGTGTGCACCTGCAGTGTCAACAATATTCGTCAAATCAAGTCTTGGCAAAAAGTCCTGTATCAGCTTTGAACCGAACTCTCTCTTCATAAACGAATTGGCAGTTATAAGACCTACAAAGCCAGCACTTTTGGATGTGCTTGCCGTCTGTGCTAAGTCAAAAAAGCGTTCGGTAAACGGCACTCCCAAAGAATATTGGCGATGGCAGCAAGAATATCGACTTCGATACGCCGCACTTCTGACTGGATCTTTCACGACTATGTAAGGCGGATTTCCGACAACAGCGTGGTATTGGCTGCTCAAAATGCGCTGAACCTCTGCGAGGTCTTCACTTGCGTATGCATGCTCCAAGCCTGTTCCACTAAAGTGATCAGCCTCTTGGAACATATCTTCACTTGCAGTAAGTCCAAATCTCTTTCCATGCAGCAAACTGTCACCAATGGCCACATGTATTTTGAAATCCGGTGCCTCTCTCAGTCGATGTACATCGCTGGCCTGCAATGCCGCCACCAGCAATCGAAAACGGGAGATGGCCACCGCAAACGGATTCAAGTCCACGCCCGACACAGCATCCAGCGCCTTTTGCGCCACGTCGCGCCGGTTGCGGTTGGGCTCTGCGCGCGACCATTCATCAACCATTCTGTAAAAACCACCGAGCAAAAAGTGACCTGAACCGCAGGTGGGGTCAATCATTTTCACCACCTGGTAGCCAAATTCGCGAATGGCAGGGGTCAGCGTGCGGTCCAGAATGAATTCTTCAACGAACTCGGGCGTTTGCAGCAGGGCATAGCGCTTGCGGGTAGCCTCAGACAGGTCTTGGTACAGGTCGCCCAAGAAGCGGGTGTTCCAGGTGGCATCGGTAAAGTCATGCAGCAGCGCGCCCGTGTTGGGGTCTTGCTGTTGCCAAAACTGGCGCAAGCCCATGGCCGCATCGCCACTGATGCCAAGCCTGAAAACGGGGTTGTGTGCCTGGTCGAAAAAAGTGTGAAGGCCGGGCAAAGTGCCAGCTTCGGTAAAGCAGGCCAGCAGGTATTCGCGGTCGCTCTCCAGTGGGTGCTCCCGAAAATACGCCTCGTGCCGGTCTTTGGCCAATAGCAGGCGACCACTGTCGGGGGTGCCGCCAATCCACGGGCGGTCAACCAAGCTGTTGTCTTCGATAAAGCGCAAGAAAACGCAGCTCAAAAGCCAATGAACTCCGGCCTGGGTGATGACCTGGTCACTCCAGCTCTCCAAGGTTTCGGCGGTGCGGTTGGCATCGCGTGCGGCTTGCCATTCATTGCTCAGGCTGGCTTTGAGGTCTGGCAGTGTGCTGATGCGCGCGCGCAGGTCGTCTTCAAGCCCGATGAGGCGGCGCTTAAGGTCGGCCAGGAGCTGGGGGGCGTTAATCATTGTGTTTTGTTCCCTGAGATATCTTCAGATGTTGCTATTAGTTTGATAGCTGCTTGCGCAATTTCTACGAGGGCTACAGGCCAATTTCATATAAAAATTAGGCTGCGACACGGGCGCGGTGCTTGTTTTCGACCCAGGCTTGCGGCAGGCCAAAGGCTTGGCTGCTGTTGACCAAGGGCACGCTGACGCCATCAATCAATGGCAAGCCTTGGTGATGCGATGGCAGCAGCATCCACAAACTGGGTGTGTGCCCAAGCCGGCCAGCACTGGCTTCCATCTCAGTCACCAGTGGCATAAGGTTGTAGCGTGCCAATAGGCCTACGTTGGTTACCAGCAGTGGCGCTGGGCTGTTCAATAAAGTTGGCTTTAGCGTGGCAAGGGTGCGTTGCACCAGGCGCTGCAGGTTGGCCCAATCTCTGCTGCCAGGCTCGGCTGCATCGGCGCGCAACACCATGGTCCAGTCAACCCTGGCGCTGGTGGCCTCAGTTTTAAGTGCTCTGAGTAGCAGGGTGTCGAAGCTGATTCTTTGCAGGGCTGGGGTGGTGCTGGAGCCAGGCCCAAAGCGTTGCATTAACTCGGCTTCGGCATGGCGGGTTTGGCGGGGCTCTATGGTTAAGACCAAAAGGCCGCCAGATTTCAATGACCGTTGCAACCGTTCTTCAGCGGCACTCGCTTCCGCCAGCAGTGCAGCAGCATCCCCTTCGGTGGCATTGGGCCGTGAGCCATTTGCCGATGTGCCTAAAAAGGTGGATTGGCGAGAAAACAGGGTTGTGGTGCCAGCAGTGGGGTGGTTGCCCAATGAGTCGCACAGGTATGCGCCAGTGCCTTCGTTGGCGGTGGGGCTCCATTTAAGGGGTGCGTTGACTTCTTCGAGCAACCTGTCCAGTTCTGGTCGGCTGGGTAGCGGTGTGGCTTCAGGGTAGCGGCCACGAACGCGGTCTTGCAGCTCACGTATGCGCAACGTGGGCGCACCCACAAGGGCCCCCAATGATTGACGCAATGCCTGCAAGGCTGGCATGCCACGGCCATAGATTTCTTGCCGACTTGAAAGTGCTGCTTTGCGCGATGCAGATGTAGCCAAGCGAAGCAACCGTGTGCTTGCCATCAGGGGTGCGTTGGCATCATTGCCCTGACCAGCAGCATTGACCACGCTGTCAGCAGGTTTGACGGCTTCAAGCGCTTCCAGCACGCGCGATGGCGGCATTAAGGGTTCGACCAGCGCACAGGTATCGGCCACGTTGCCCAATTGGCGTGCGTATTCAGCCCATGCAGGGCTGGTGGCAATAAGGGGTGAAGGGCCGTGGTCAAAACATTCAAAACGTGGTTGGTCGAGGTGGGATTCGGCCTCAAGCGCAGCGCGCAAGACGGCAGCAGCAAGTTGGAGTCGTTCAACATCGTCTTGCACCGCACAACCACGCAGAGCCAACAGTGCCAAGGCGGCCTCATTGGCCGTCATGACTTGCCCTTGGCTATGAACGAGCTTTTCAAGCTGCAGGCGCACTTCCGTAAAAGCCGGATTTTTTAACCAGCGTTCGCGGGCTTTTATTAATGTGGCCGTGAGGACGCTGCGGTCTACGTTGGTGGCCAAGGCCGAATCACCCAATGTGGGCCAGAGCGAAGTTGGCTTTTGAGCGTCTTCCGGTTTGGCGGCATCGTCCAACCCCAGGTCGAGGCCAAGGTAGTGGGTCAATGCGGCTTCTTCGGGGCGGTCATCACCAGCGGGGCGGCGCGGCAAGAGCTGGGCTGCCAGTTCGTTGACGCTGACAGCCCCGTCTGATGACGTGTCGTCGTCAAACTCGTGCAGGGTTGACCTGCCTTGTGTCAGGTCAGGGCGTAGGCGGGCAAGTTCTTTGGCTGCAAGCCGGATTTCTTTACGAATTTTGTCGCCAACACCGCGCAGGTAACGAAACCGAATGCGATCAACGGCCAAAAGTTCACGTGCGTTGTGCACGCCCATGCGCTCCAGAACGTCTTGCGCCTCCAGGCTGTAACCCAGCTCTGCCATGGTGGTAGTGGGTGTGGCGGTGAGCGCAGTTGCCTGAAAGCCCTGCGCTTGAGGGGGATGAACCGTTTGGCGCGTGGCAAATATGGCACGCCAAGCGCGCAGCATGTCCTCAGCGTTGTCGAAGCGCTCTTTGTAGTCGCGACGCAGTGCTTTCGAGAAGAATGCGGTGAAGCCTTCGCGGGTGACCGGGTCAAACACATCACTTGCAATGGTGGCTTCTACGTCCAGCATGGCGGGCGAGGTGTGGCCATCTCCCCATTCAGGAACCTTGCCAACGGCCATTTCGTACAAGGTGACGGCTAGGGCAAAGCGTTCGGCGTACAAATCCCAGCGTGGCGTTTTACGCAGGCTTAGGAATGGGTCCAGGTAAGGGTGGGTACCTGCCGTGATGTTGTCGGCCGATGTGCGGCACAAGGAGAAATCAAATAGAACCAGTTGCAGTTTGCGTGAGCTGGACTCTGCGATGCCGATGTTTTCGGGCTTGAGGTCGCGGTGGGCAACGCCATGGTCTTCCAGAAAGTTGACGACTTCGATCAGCTCCTCACCAAAGCGCTGCAGCAAGTCGAGCGACAAACGACCATCTTCTGAGATCTTTTTGGCAAGCGTCTTTGGCCCTGCACTTCGCATGAGCAGCGCAGTGCGGCCTGCAACTTCCACGGTGCGCCGGTATTCGACGATGTTTTGGTGGCGCATGCTGGCAAGCACTTCGCCTTCGGCAACCAAGCGTTCGTTATGCGCTACATCGCAGGCAACTTTCAAAATAAGGTCTTCTTGCGAGCCATCTTCTCGGACTAATAAAACGACGCTGGAGGAGCCGCGGCCTTTGCGCTCGACAACGGTAAAACCACCATCAAGGCGGTCGTTGTGGTTGGCAAAACTGGGGTCTACGGTGACTTCGGGGTCAGGCGCAGTGAGTTCATCTTCAACCTTGACCAGGTCATCCAGAAAGCCTTGCACCATGTCGTAGCGGGCCATGACATCAGGACTGGTCGCGAACTGAATCAATTCCTGCAAGCGCATGCCACAGCCGTCCATGACATCGGACAGGCGCAAACCTTGGCCTTGGCGAAGCTTTACGGTGAGGTCAAGCACAGAGCCGGCCGGTGCTTGACCTGAAAAGATGTGATGCGCAATGGCTCCCAGCGAAAACACATCCAAACTGGGGCCGTGGGTGGCATCTGCGCGTGTGGTTTCGGGTGCCAAATAGACCAAACCAGGGTCTTCAACATAATCTTCTACATGGCGCGTGCCGGTGGTGCGATGAACCGTATCGGGGTTATCGGCTTCGCGGGCAGCGGTTTGCCAGTTCATGAGCCGGGGTGTCAATGCGCCGCTTTCGGTGCCGTAGATCATGATGCTCTGTGGGCCTAAAGCGCGGTGGTACAGGCGCTTGGAATGCGCGTATTTAAGTGTTTCAGCAATGTCGCGCACCAACTGCAAGCGCTGGTCAACAGTGAGCAGGACACCACGGTCACGAAGTAAATGATCGAGCCGCTGGGCTTTGGGGTCGTGGTCAAACACCAGCGCCGGACCCATTTCAGTCTCTTTGTAATCGTTGACCTTGAGGATGCCGGGATGGCTGATGCCTTCAAGCACCTCAAACTCGCGCCTAGCCTGGCGAACCCGAGATCCACGCGCTTCAGGGCTGGATGCATTGGCAACGGTGTAAATACGAACGCGACGCTGGACGCTTTCGATGCTGACGTGCTGGCTTTGCCAGTCTTGGAAGCCTTCGCCCTCGGCAATCAGCTTGATTAACTTGTAGTCGCCCACCTGGCGGTGTTTATTGGAGGGCCGAATACCGGCTTCATGTAAGCCACGGGCAATAGCGCGGGCTTGCTGGCTATCAATGTTGTGCTGTGGGTTGGCATTGATGCCATTGGTAAGCGCGGCAATGATGCCGTCATCACCCTGTGCACCTGGGCGACCACGCAGAAAAGTGCCTGTTTTGGCTGTGCCTTGCAGCTTGCTTTTGAGCGTGGTGGACGACAGAAAAATGGCCGGTTCAACAAAGGGCAATCGGATTTTTGCCTTGGTAATGGCGGACTGGCGACGCAGCAGGCTGGCCAGGCGCTTTGATTTGCGGTTGGCCAGAATGAGTGGGTTGTCATATGTGTACTCGCGGCCATCGGTGGTCCAGGTGAACGTATGCGTGTCGCCATCAACTGTGCCTGGCCGGCTTTTGATCTCCACCAGGAACAGCCCCATGGGTGACAAAACGAGCGCATCTACTTCACTGATCTTGCCTTCGTCATCAATGAATTCAAAATTGGTCCAGACATTCCAAGGGTCACGGTCGGGCAACTGGGCACGTAGCCATTCAAGGGCCTCGCGCTCCCACGGAAAGTTGGATTCCGCAATGACGTGCCAGCGGTTGTCGGACATGCTCATGGGTTGACCTCATCCTTTGGAGGAACAATTTCAAATAGTTCGCCGACCTGGCACTTGAATAAATTACACAGACTTTCCACCGCCGGAAGGTCAACACGCGTTGCAGTCTCGTTGTAAAGCGCCGTGATGGTGCTGCGGTTCAGCCCCGTGCTTTTGGCCACATCGGAGATGCGAAGTTTGTCTCGGCCCATAAGGGTGGACAGGTGGCAGCGGATCATTTTTGGGTAATTTTTCAGAAAGGGTGTTGCGTAGCGTAACAAAAAATGACTCTACGCGCAACTCCGAGCATGATTTGAGAAAAATAGATCATGGCCAGAAAAAGAACCGTGACATGAATACGTCGAACTGGAAAACTTAGTAAACCAGGGTGGCGCTGAGAAAACTTTGCGAGTTTTCAGACCGACTGTGTGTTGCCGCACACCGAAAATTGACACTGTCAAGATTCAATCGATATAAACAGACGCCTTGTTCAAGGCGTTGGGCGTGGAGTGAGTGCGTCAGGCTGGATAGGTAGCGATGTTGATCGATGCTGCGCAACTTGGTCTGCTCGGGCTTTCCTTCACCGGGAGATGACTTGGAGTTATAGCGTATTGATTTCATCGAACTACTTATCAAGGTTCATCGAGCCATTCACTGCAGGGCGCGAAAGGCCACTCCATGGTGGCGCTGGGGATCGTTTAATTACGACATTCTGTTTGTGATGAGGGCTTTCCAGCCGCATCACAACCATACCCATATCGGGGGCACGAGTGCTATTTAATTGCTACCGAATTGATCTGAATTCGAAGTAGGCCGGTGTTCCATCCTTCCACTTGAATGCGGCAATTGCCTCAATAGTGACGACCTTTGATTCATCCAGTGCGTGTATCAAGGCCAAATTACATTCTTGATTTTGTACCGCACTCGGTCGAAGAACATCAAGGTAAGACCCAAAATCAATAGACGCCACTTCTGGCGGCACGCTGTCAACAAATGTGTAATTTTTGAGTCGAACGAAAGCCCTGGGCAGATCATGTACTTGAGCTTCAATATGCACCCGCACACCATGCGGGATTATTTGCTGAGGTTTTTGAAATTCCATTCCCACAAGTTCTGGTTGAATCAATGGGTATAAGTTTGACCGCGACCGCATAGACTTTCTGATGACACGAATTTTTGAGCCAGCGTCAGTGCTGTCAAGCAGCTCTGCAAGATTTCTATTGGAAGACATGCTCGTCAAGATATGCAATGGCAATTGCAACAAGTCAGCGTCTACTCGTGCAAGATCTGATCGAAATCCCTCTTCCATTTCCAAATTTGATTGTCTGGAAGATGTCTGAAATTGCAGCAATTTTTGTGCGGATTCCCGCAATGAAAAAACCAGATGCAAGCCATCTTCGGTTGAACGATACCTATGAACCAACGTGGTTGAAGACATATGCTTCAGCGAAGGACAAATATCTAGGAAGTCAGAGAGAAGGGCAGCTGTCTTCCTTTTAAGTTCAGCAGCTTCAACGGACATATTTACCGGTAGCAAAGGAACTGAGCGCAGGTCGATTTCACGAAGATTCATGGCGTCACTTCTTCAATATATTTGAATAAACAGCTAATCCAAAAAGTAAGGCGTGGAGCCCAGAAATACCGACTGCTGCGGGACCTGTCAGGGCGACTCCTTCCACAACGGATGTCCATAAAAGAGAAACGGATGGCCGGGCGGGATGTGAGAAATCCAAACTTTGCCATTGGGGTTGGCTATCAAAAACTGAACTGAAAGAACGAAAGCCAGGGCCTAATAAAAGTGCAATTCGTTCTTGCGTGAGCCCAGCAACCTCGACGCGTAAAAGTAGGTCATTTGGACTGACCTCTGCGGCTTTCATGAGGGCTAAGAGCCTGGTTAGCTGCAGTTCATCTGTGGCATCTATGTGTCCATTCTTTGAAAGTGCACACCATGCGTTGCTCGCCGATGAAGCAATACCGATATCCACTGGCAAACGCATGAAATCCACCAATTTGGAATACTTTGGATTTTCAGCTGCATCAAGGCGAATACCCGCGAATTGCAGGGCATCGCTTGTGCTCATGGACTGACGCACAAGTTCGGAAAGTCGGCGCCCTTTTATTGAATGCCCCAAAGCACATGCTGTAGCGATAGAGCGAATACGAGTGACCGTAGACTCTGTAGTGGAAGTCCTGGCCGCAATCAACTCATCTGAATACTTACCAAATTGAATAAGTTGGAGTGCCTTGATAACTTGATACGGCGTAATATGTTGGGCAAAAGTTCGCATGAGCACCGGTACTGATTGATGTTTTGGACCACTTGCGTTGAGCGCGTGGTCTGCAAGACCATGAGTCTGGATATGCTTGTGCACCACATCAGAAATTGATGATCCGAGTCGAATGGATCGCTGGGTCAAAGTGTTGGACTTGATACCCGTTAGGCAATGCCCTTGGTGTGCTGAAAGAGCGCATGCCATTTGAAACAGATCAATGCATTGCTTTAAAGCAGCTTCGTAATGGTGCGAATAGAAGCGCAGAGTCATTTGGGTACTTGCGTGACCCATTGAATACGCCACGTGTGCCAATCGATCAAAGTTTGCTATGGATGAGGAACGAAGTACCCCTTCAACCTCTCTGCTTGCCCAGCTGTGGCGAAGCGAATAGAGAGTCATGTCAGCATCACGAGTGCATAGCTTCAGCACATTGAGCAGTAGGCGGACACAAGCGCTCTTTCTATAGACTTTGTGCCCATAGTCTATGTCGCCAAATAGTAAATCCTTTGAACTGGCTCCTTCGTTTGTCCGCAATCCAAGCCATTCGCGTAACTCCTTTGCGGCCCAATATTCCCCAATCAACACACGGCGCGTACTAGATTTTGTTTTCAATTTTCCAAAGCGTTGGGATGAAACTATTTCGACTTCAAAAAATCCTGCTTCACCAAGATGCTGGACGTTCGCGATCCGAAGTCGAAATAGTTCATCGCGTCGAAATGGCGCAACGTATAGAAGCGCCAATATCAAGCGGCTCATTTTTTGAAGTCGTGTGTCTGCACCTCCTTGGTCTTGAATCCAAGTTCGTGCCATCTGAATTTCAGAAATTGAAATGAACTGCGCTCGAGGTACAACCTCTGGAATAAATTTGTGAAGTTGGGGTTTTGTGACAGGCGTATCAAACTCTTCGCTCAAAAAAAACATGAAGGAAGACAGCGCTGCCCCAACTCCCTGCTTGTCACTGATACTTGGATCCGAGATGATCGAAATACATAAGGTTTCGATTTGATCAGCATCGAGTTCTTCAGGCAGCGTGTCCAGCGCAACTAGTCCACGCAGGAGTGGTTCGGCGGCGACTCGGCAATACCGGGTTCGCGTGGAAAAGGCTGCATCGGCTTTCTGAGGTGTTCCACTTTCAAACAAGTCGAACATCCAGCAAATCACAATTCCAAGCCAATAATGCTTGCCAGAAGCAATCCCTTTTATTTTCAGCAGATCTTTCAGGAAGGTGTCTGAATCTTTGAAAGAGCGTGATTTTTCTCTTGCTCTGAAAATAGCAATAACTTGATTGAGAAGACCAAAGGCTTCGGAGAGATTTATTGCACTTTCAGTTTTTGGATTTGTAACATCCAGCTCGTCAAGGATGTCAGCCATCACTGATCTGACCTCGACACTTTCGGTTGCGTGCTCCAAATGGCCATCAAAGTTATGGTTCCCCAAGTACCTCTCAAAGCTAGCTTGGTTGAGAGAAGCTAACGGTTGAATACCGGCTATGTGCGACCAGAGTGGCATCGCTGTATTCCTAGCGCTCCATGCAATGCAATCAAGATCTAGTTCGGCTTGAAGTGAGTTGAGTTTTATGTCGCTATATGCTTCAGTTTTTTGGAGCCATTTATCGACGACGCCCGAAATTAGCCAAACGCCCTGATGGCTTCGGGAGCGAAGGCGAGTCAAAGTAAAAGTGGACAGTAGACGGCGGTGCAATTTTTTGTCCTCGTCAGTCCACTCTGTGCAATGCGAATCTGAGCTGATGCCACTCAAAGCTTGTTGGATGTATTGGAGCGGGACTAGCTCAAAGCACAATAGATGGACCGCAGTACCAATGTCGCTTCCATATTCAATTGAAAGCGCTTCTTGCTGCAACTTTCCAAATCGACGAACTCGCGATCTATTGCCATCTAAAAAGCGAATATGAAAAAGCCTATCATCTTCGTATAAAGCGATGCCCGCTGCGCTTACTCTTGAAAGTGCGTCGCTCATTTGGAACTCCTCAAGCCATGAAATGGTCCTGAAAGTACCTGTTCATACAATGCATTGAGCGCCGAACTAATTCGCATGCACCACGCATGCTCTGAGCCTTCACTGATAGAGCCAGTGCTCTCTTGCCCTCTAACTTCATGACGCAGAAGTCGGTCAATATCGAGCGAAGAGAATCCGGCGAGGCGTGCTGCATTTTCGGTCCACTTGCGGCCAAAGTCTGGCGCCAATCGGTCGCTCAACTGCAAGACCCGCAAGACTTCCTTGGAGCCGCAGTTGCTCATACCTCTATCTATTTGGATCGTACGAACCAAGGGCACCGACTGATAGTGTGCTACTTGCTGTGACCATTCCTTCAGGCCAGGTATGGCGGACGTTACAGTCGGCAGGCTACCCAATGTTGCGATGTGCGCGCGATAGTTTTTTAGCTCTAGATGGAAGCCAGCCGTCAAAGGTGCAGCCATCCCACCTTGACGGCCTTGGCTACTTTTTTCATTTAGGTCACTTGTCCGGTCCCCTGGAAAGATGTCCGCAAAAATTGAGAATTCACTGGTGGAGCGAAGTGAAAGTCTGAGCATCCATCGAAATGCAATTGATGCTGCATAGTAATTGTGAAAGTCTACAACCGCAGCAACAGAACGACGCCTTGCTGGACGCAACTCCTTTAGACGTAACACCATGAATTGATCTAAGGATCGTAGCGCCGCATCAGCGGGGACTATGCGAGCACCAAAATTCAGTCCTGATTGACGCGGCTGTTCCAGTGTGAACCAGCCCAAGCGCCGGTACAACATAGCTTGGTATCGGTACGATTCAGTTGAGGATACGGTCGCATAAAAAAGTTTGCTTTTTGCGCATAAACCAAAATCCCCAAAAGTGGTCGCTGAAAGAAATGCATCATCACCGCTTTGAATGGCGAGCGCGCCAAGTGTTCTCGCCCACCGTGCCCATGTAGGTTTGATTTCAGTAACACTTGGGTAAACGGAACCTTCGGACTTAATTGACGTTAACGCTGGCACTATGTCCCCAAAGGTGTAAACGTTCATTGAACGGCATCGTTCTTCAACAAGCTCGAAAAAAGGCTTCGGCAATAGAGTGCTGTGGATAAAACTTGCTTCAATGCTCTCAGCTTTGCTTGGCATTGCCGCGTCCTTCGCTAGCCGTGAATAGTCACGCTTTAAGGACATTGACTCAGCATCAAAAATAATGCTCCAGTCGTCTTCATTGTTGGTGGCGGTGCTGCCAAATTCAATTGGAATTAGGTGCGCCATTTCCACTGGAGCGCCACTAAAACCAATCAACCAAAGTGCGAGGTGATACTCGACTTGATTAGAAAATACACCCGCACCATCGTGACTCAGGGCGATCGTCACCTGTTGTTTACTAAAGCAGGTTGAATCCAAAATTGCCGTGCGCCGCCGATCACTTGGAAATGCCGCCCGCCCAATCCAACTGCTGAGTGAAGCTTGATGGATATTGAGTGGCGGTTCTGGCTCCGTTGGAGTTTCAGAAAACTGAATCTGAAACTCAATCCAAAATTTGTAAAACAGGGAATGCCAACCGCAGATTGGGTCTCCCGCAGGTCGGTGAATCAGTTGGTTGATATCTGCATCACCATTTGATAGGTCGCGACGTAAGTTACGGCAGTAGGCGGCAGCCATTGTCTTTTTTTGCATTAAGGCCAACCCAAGGTTTAGACCGAGGCCCACTACTGCCGCGGTTGGAAGCGCATCGGAAGTTCCGAAGCCAACCTCTGCCAGAGTTTTCCAGCCCTGAAAATCAGCCAGTCGGCGATGCAGCGTTGATTTCAAATCGTGCATCTCCAAATCTTGGTACTGATCAATTAGAGTGGAATTCAAGACCTGAAGCTGACCCCGAATTTCGCGCGCAACACTATTTGGTACTTTGATTAGGGAGAGTGCTGAATCAAATGAAATCAGCGCGCCTTTGGCCACAGCAAGAAGCGCTGGCACATCTACTGGATGGGCAATTGAATTCAATAACTTGGCGAGTGCGGCAATTGCGATTTCGTTTTTTCCGTTTAGAACTCGCTGGACGAATCCACAATCAAAGAATGCTGGGTTGTTGGGTTCAAGCGGGTGCATGTTTTCTCCTCAAGCGAACTTAAAAAATGACGGGCAGGGGCAATCCCCGTGAATGAACACGGCAATTTGCTGAATAGGGCGCGCAATACGCATAGTTAAGCCTTCGTTAGAAACACGAAAAAATGGATCTGGGGTGGGGCAAAAACAGCAGAGCAGCCGAAAGCTGTTTTTGAGTAGATTTGCGCAGTGACTGCGCGCGAATAGATAGCTGGACGACCGTCTAAAGAATTAGAGTACGGGCGAGCTCAATCTAATGTTTTGTTTTTCCAGCAAATTGACATTGCTGGATACTTGGCGTTTCTAGAAAATAGGAAGTGCCGTTGTGCAATCAGTAAGATTGCAGAATTTGTGTGAGTTTGGTGCTCTAGGCACCATAAAGGTTTGACAGGCCGCAATCTTGATAGGGCAGATCACCTAGTTGGACTAGGAGGCTTCTGTAATAAAACAGGAACCCGATGCATAAGCATGATCAGACTGTAATCGAGGACAAAAAAACTTGTCAAGCGTTTTTTGAATCGGGCTAGATATGGTGACCAAAGGGCACAAGCGCAGCATCGACTAGTTTGTGCGCAGTGTTTTGCGAACAGGTCAATATTTCTTGAACGTGGCGTAGGCCCGTTGCACTTTATGTAACCCCCAATTTCTACCCCTCATGGTAGGTATATTGCAAAACTTTCTTTTGTGGGCTTAGTGCGGCAGGTCTATTTCTCCCCGAGTCTCTCTCTGGTTAGAGAGTTGCCAAAGCTGCCCCTTCAATGCGGTTGCTGGGCAATTTATTCTTGATTTTTAGAACTGAATCCGTTGTAGTTATTGTTGACACTTTTCGGCAGTGCTGACTTGCCTCATACCCCATTCAGACTTTGGACTATGCCAAATCAGATAGCTGGCCTTTGGTTTCGAGGAACCGCGTCAGATACATAGCCAAAATGACGTGCCATTCGCCTATCAGATAGAAAACATTAATTCACTGCTATGCTTTCGCACCCTGTGTAAATAGACATGATCACTCTACCCCGTCAGTCAACATTCGCCAGCTTGGAGCAATTCTTGCGCGATGTTCGACAGTCGCCGGGACAAGACCTTCGGTTGCCTGCTCAGATTAGCTATGGAGGAGCGTTTAGTTTCTCCGCTGTCGCGGTTCAGTGCATTGCAACTTGGGCTAGGCTGCACGAAGGCAAGCGCCGCATCCGGCTGTCACCGAATTTCGCGGACGACGAGAAAACGCGAGCACGTATCGCTGGGACATTGTTTTCAATGTGTGGGTTGTACTTCGCCCATGAGATATCTGCCGGAGACCAGATCGTTACCAGATCTGAAGCATTGCAGGCCGTTGCACCGCGGGTGTTCGCAATGCAGGACTATCAATACCGAGACACACTGCGCGGACCGAGCACCGCGCTATGCTGTTTCGAGGGTGCAAAACTTGAGTTTCTTCAATCCCTCTACGCTAGTCCGCGACGTGGAACCTCTGAAAGTACGACGATAAGGTCAGCTTCCGAATTTGCATCAATACTACCGAGATTGATAGATGCCTGTTCGGCGCATTCGTCTTCAGCGCTAACAGAATCACAGACGCTAGCTTTAGCACAGCTCGTTCATCAGCTTTTCAAGAATGCTGATGTGCACACCACATCTGATGCGCAAGGTCGGCTGTACGACACGGGCATCCGCGGAATTCAGGTTCGAGAAGTTCGGATTGGCGACGATGACACATACGCTGCATTCGTTTCCGACGATCGTGGATTGCGTGAGTACTTGACAAAAATTGTCCGTCGCAGCGTAACTAGGAGGCTTGATGAGCAAGGCGGCAAGGTGGCCCAACTCGATGCTTGGCCGTCTTCGTCTTTTATTGAGATCACAGTATTTGATACCGGACCAGGACTCGCATTACGTTGGCTTGCGCGTCATAAAGGCATCGCACGCTACGATGAAGTTGATCGCGGAGAAGAACTAGAGGCAGTCAAAGCCTGCTTCCAACTCCATGCGACAACCCATTCTGTTGGAATGAAAGGAGACGGGCTACCGATTGCAGTAGGGGCGATGAGAGAGCTACAGGCTTTTATGTTTCTTCGAACTGGGCGTCTGGCACTTGTTCAAGATTTCAGCTCCGGCAGCCAGACAGGGTTTGCTCCACGTCATCGTTACGGTCCGCGCCATCTTGCTGAGGTTGTTGGTGCGACCTATTCGATCTGTTTCCCTATCCCAAGATAATGTCGCTACCCGGTTTTTTCTTGTTCAGATGGCAAACAGAGCAGCCCGCGGCGGGGGCAGAAGACATCGCTGTCGTCTTTAAAGTCCCTGGAGCGGTGGATCTGAGCGTTCTGCCGGACTTGATCGAATCTGTATGCGCTGGGCCTATCGTTCCATCGGTAATTGTGATGCTTCAGCTGGGAGAGGACGGCCTAATCGAAGCCCTCAAAGCCGAACCCGTAAAGAATGCGCTGGCACGATTTACTGGACGGATGCCGTTGCTTGTTTTTGCGATCACCCCCGCCCCCTATTCTTTGACTCTCATTATGGAGCTGGGAGCCTCCGTGACACTGCAGCGTGAGCTGACTAAGATCTTCATGAAACCATCAGATTGGGTTCGCGCAGGTCTTGCGACAGTATTTGACCCAAAGGTTGTTGTTGTCACCGCTCCGTCTGGGTACGCATTCTTGAAACCGTCGAATGAGCGTTCGACTTATTTCATCCGCGCAGAGCTGGCTCTATCGAAGTCGACCGCAGTCACCTTCGTAGCTTTCGCTATCTTTCAGCGGTTGGTGAGAGACTACGGCAAGGTTCCGCAGGAGCTGCGCCTATTGCTCGTGGATACGATGAACGTCGCCGCGATAGCGTTTGCTTTGCGCGAGATGCTTCTATTGGCGGGTGTCAAACTTGCACCGCAAGTTGAGAGCTTCCATTCGTATGGAGGTATGGACCAAGTGGCAAGTCCACTACCAGACACTTCGTTGTGCATTGTCTCCGCCTCATCATCGATGAACTTGCATCGCAAATGGACTCGCGAGAAGGCGCTTTCGGCTCGGGACATCGTTACGTTGGTCACCTTCGAGGACGCCGAAGGTGCGCAGCACGCACTTTACGGCCTCCCAACAGAGACTAGGCCAGCGCCATCGTCAACATCATCAACTTACGACATTCGCATAACAGGGGAATATTTTTTCCCTGCTATGGAGCAGCCTCGCAAAGTATTGCTGACCACCACTCATCATGGCTGCCCAATCCATACTAATGATTTTTATAGGCTGCGCGATCGCCAACTGTTTGGCGCGTTCCGCTCTGCGGGAGCATCAGAGACGCGGCGAGGTCTCTTCATCGATGCGGACGCCCTGCTTAACGTAGATGAGTTTCAAGATTGGATCAATACTAAGGTACCGCAGCTGCTGAGAGCCGGCACAAAGAAAGTAATTTTTCAAAACGACGCCGCTTCGGCTAAATTGGCTCAACATGTTGCTCATATCGCAATAGCGATGGGATGCACTGAGGTGCAGGTATGCAATGCCATCGGCCTGGATGAGGCGACTATTGATCCAACAGCTCCCCTCGTGTGCGTAGCGGCCGTGGTGGGACGGGGGAATGCGCTGCTCTCGTTAAGCAGGGATCTTCGGAACTGCCACTTTGGAGCACGTCTTTTTCTGATTGGGATGCAGGTTACTGAGAGTCTCGTGAAACTTGATGCCTTTGACCGAAACCTCAAACACTCATCACATAAGTCGCCAATTGAGGTGCAGCGGAAAAATGCTTTCCTTACTTCTGATGCAGTAACAGAGAGTTTCCAGCAGGAGCTGACGCTCTACAAGGGCAAGGAAACGCTATCCGAGCGCAAGGAGAACCTGCAAAGTGGGCTTGAGGCGACGCAGGTTTTTCTCCCGTCTGGACCAAACTTGGACACGGCGCTGGTTTTGAATGTGGACTTTGCGTTCTGGGATGGGAAATATGAACCGTCCGCTTATCAAGCACAGGTTCTCGCCACAATCTCAAATATTCTCCAGAACGCGCGAACTAGCAAGCTACGGTTCTCAGAACAACAACTACGTAGCCCCATGCTGATGCATGTAGCTCTGGACCCGGAAAATTTTGCTCGTTTCAACGAAGGGATCATTCAAGCCGCGCTACTGCGTTCGGCGTTGCCTTCTGAGCTTGACTACCGAGGTGATGTTCAGGCAAGCGCATATATGGTGACGCTGCTGAAACGTATTGCCTCCAAATTCGATCACCGTCAGATGGCCACGTTGGAATTTCTTTCTGCGATTGCTACTAGGCGATTGCTTCTGAACCCGGATGACACCATGATGGTCAAGGATGCGTTTCGCTCGGCTTTAGGACAAAATTCAAATCCGATGGTCGCGGCTGTTCTGATGTTTCTTGACGCTTTTCCATTGCCCAGTGCTGTTAGGGAGGCCTTCTAGATATCCAGAATGGTCAAGTCCATGCGCATCAGGGTCATGGCTATGCGCCTTGAATTGACTGCCGCATTGGATGCCCAATTCACGCCTTCAATGGAATTGCCCTGCCTGTTTACCCATTGCGCCATGAGTATGGGTACCCTTGAGGACGGAAGTCCGTCTTGGCCTTTCCAAAGGAATTGGCGGAAAATTTGTGAGCAAACCCTACGACGTCCAAATTTGGAGGCTTGGCAAACCTTACATTCACACAGGAATACAAAAAGATTACAAATTACCCTGAAAGGGTTAAAATACCATGGCGAAACCAACCTATGCGTTGGCAGCAGTTCAATCGCAAGTCAATGTGTTGAAAGCCGCAGCTTTTACAGCTACTGCTATCAACGGGGGACAGGTTGAGTTGGGGCTTACATTGGCTGAAATGATTGCGAGCATCAACTCAGCCAAAGAAACTGATTGTTACAAGACCATGCCGAATCAAACCATCAACGGGGCATTTCAAGATGTTTACCATCTCACGACTCCTTTGTCTGATGTGGCTTACGCCAAGTTTTGCCTGCACCCGCTAAGCAAGGTAGTTGTTTCTTTCAAAAGGAAATGATATGAAAAAAGACACTCTCAAGAAATGCTCCAATTGTGAAGAAGGGCATCTCCACCAGGAAGTTCGTGACATCATCATCACCCGGCAGAAGCTGAGTACGACTGTGAAGGACATAGCGGGTGCCTTCTGCGATCATTGCGATGAGATTGAGTTCGATGAAACCACGGATTCAGCACAGCGATACGCCGAAGCCGGTGATCAACTGGTGTTGCAGAATCGAGCCACGGCTGCAGCTGCGTTGAAGATGCAGCGCAAACGACTCAAACTCACCCAGGACCAGGCTTCGCGCCTTACTGGGGGCGGTCACAATGCGTTTTCGAGGTACGAAACCGGTGTTGCGACACCTTTGCCGGCAGTCGTGAACCTGTTCCGCCTTTTGGACAAGCATCCAGAAATGCTGAATGAACTGGATTACTCCGTCTGAGTAAATTCGATATCAAAATATGAAGCCCCGACGCGTAAGCGATCCGGGCTTTTTATGTCTATGGAGCTCTGGGCAACAGCTACTTAAAAGTAGCCAAATGCAAGCTTCGTATTTCAGCCCAAAGTAGACGGCGTTTTAGGCTGACCGTAGACGCGACTTCAGTGTGGTTGTGGACGATTTGGGAAATACGCAGAAGTGACTTCTTGAACCCGGCATAGGCTTGTTGCTATTTGCCAAGCAGCAGTCATTGCCAACGTGCAGAAATTCGATGTGTTTGCATGGCAATCAATCCAACGGAATTGGAAAAATTTTGTCAATCGTCTTTTGGCGATTGGGGGGGGGCTATTTACCCCAATGGTCGTAAGCTAACTTTTCTAGATTTGTTGTGCCGCGTTTTTGTTTGTTGCTATTTGTTTTTCAAAAATGACAACACTTTCAACGATGGCCAATGTGCGGAGTGAATTGTCATCTGCTAATGGGCTGGAAAGCCGCATGGATACTGGGTTTCCAGGCTATCCTTAATTTTCGGTACTGAATTCGTTGTGGGTTTTGCTGAAACTTTTCAGCAATGCTGACTAGCCTCATAACCCAAGCCTTTTTTGTTTTGTGTCGATGATGTGCCCCATCTTTGCCGATCATTCTCCGGGTTTATAGACTTCTTCGGAAAGTGACTGGTAAGGTTTATGAGGCCACTCATAGCCATTGTCCCGAGCTAGGGCAAACCACAGCCTTAGCGCCCCCGTACCAGAGCTGAGCTTCTAGAAGCGTTGAAGCAGCAGAAGTATTGGCGTCAAAAGTGATGTTCAGTGCGCTGCAAACTTGTGCGTTGTCAACTGGCAGTTCCCAGGTCAGAAAAACTTGGGAGCAGTCGTGGAATGTTGAAAAGTTGCTTGCTTCAAATCGACTGCTATTGCGGTCAATCACACCATGCGGCTGACATGTGTCAAAAATTATGACAGTCCCGCGTTGGAGTGGGACGCGATGCCCAGTCGCCGCAAAGTGTACGTCAAGGCCTTTGTCTTCGCTCAAGAAGAGGTTGCAAAAGACTTTGTCGCCATATTGATCGCCGTCGTGGTGGTAACTAGCGCCACGACACGCCATCAGGGAAAGGTTGCTACTCGCGAATGCTTGCTCAAACCCAATTTTGCGTGCCCAGTGCGCAACGATCTCGAGGCAGTTTTTGTAGCCAGGCCAGCGCATGCGTGTGCGCGCTAACGGCAATGACTCTACATCGCCAGCTTCCAGTGCCAAGAGCTGGGAAATGTCGCGGTCCCAGTCTGCAACCAGCTTGGTTGGTGGCGCCTCAATGCTCAGAGTGTCCGAAAGTACGACACTGCCCACGATACGACTGCTCAGAGAGTCGCCTTGCCAAAAGAATGACGTGGACTTAAGCACTGCTTCCTTTGTTGTCTAGCGAGAGTTGGTGCGCGGGTGCTTCGACTCTTTACCGGCGAGGTCAAGAAGCATCAGCGTGTCGATGTGCGTCATAAACCGGTTCAGGTAGTCAGGCGAAATGTCACGCATCAATTCCAAAGAGCGTAGGGCCACCGCATGTGAGTTGATGGGGCCAGCGTTTTGCGGTGCATTGTCTAAGGCGGCTTTGATACGTTGGTTGACACTCAGTTTGGACCAGGTGTTTCTAAAATATGCAACAGCTTTAAGCTCAGTCGGCGCGCTAGGGCCCACTCCCCCGATGGTCTGCAATCGATCAGGCTCATCGTTGTGTGAAAGGTGGTGTACGAGATCCTTCAGTGTCTCATTCGGTACGGGCTTGACCTTGTCGACCGCTACACCAGTCCCTGGCGGTCGTGTATGAGCTGCGCGTGCCGCAAACGCGTGCGCTAACTGCAAAATTTTAGTATCCAAAATTCGACGAACACTGCCTTCATAGGCGCTCGCCCGGCGATACAAAGCCTCTAGGTTGTGAAAACTCACGGGGTCCAAAAGATGCGCATCACTCTGCCGCAGTGCTTGAATAGCTTGTGTGACTTTGTCGCCATCTGGATTCTGCTCACTCATGAGTTACTGGCTTAGAGTGCGTAGTTCTAGGTACCGGAGACATTTCCACGCGTCGATTGAGCGTGCGCCCCTTTTCGTCTGCATTCGGAGCAATGGGTTGCTCTGAACCAAAGGCTGCTGCAAACACCAAGCGTGAAGGCATCCCCGCGTCAATCAGCGCGCGCGTAACCGTCAGTGCCCGCTGCGCAGACAGTTCCCAGTTATCAGTAAATTGATTATTGCCGTCGCGGATGGAGCGATCATCTGTGAAGCCGCTGATCATCAATATCTCGCCTCTCGATGTAAGAAATGTCTGCAGTGGCTTGATCAAGCTTTCCAATAGCCTCTTGCCTTCGGGCTGCAACTGGTCAGAGTTCACCGTAAAGAGGAACCGCCCGCTAATGCCGATACGGCCGTTGTCCAGTGTGATGCGCCCAGAGGCCAGAGGAATAGCCAAAGCCTTTTCGAGCGTGAGTCGGCGTTGCTCTTCTTGCTGGCGCAGCTTGACTTCCGCTTCTAGATGCGTCGCCACTTCCAGGTGAATCACAAGCACGCCAACCAGGAGCAACACGAACGCGCCGAGCAAGCCCGACATCAGGTCGCCAAAAACTGCCCACACAGGGGCGGCGTCTTCTATTGATGCTTCATCACCCTGCATCATCCTGCAACTTCTTCACGCAAGGTGGTTTGATGGGTAGAGATGCTGCGTAACTCTTGCACAATTTCTTTCTGCGACATGACGCTGAGGTCAATAATTTCACGCGCCTGTGCAACGTAATATGCAAGCTGATCATCGCTTCTTGCCGTCGATTTATCCATGGCAGTCTCAATACGCTGAAGGTTGGCAATCAGTTTGTCATTTGCTTCACTGAAGGTGCGTACCGCAAAGCCCAGCGTGTCGCCCAGGCTGGACACTTCCACCGCACTGCTGGTGACGTTGTCAGCAATACCTGCGAGTTTGCTCGCCTCCATGCCCATGTTGGAAGCAAATTGTTGCCCCGCATGGTTCAGCGTTTCGCCTGCGGTCTTCACCAGCGTGTCGATTACGGCACGTTGCTCGGTCGATGCTTGGTAAATCGAATTGAGCAGTGTATTCAGTGTGCTCAAAATTCGGCTGCGTTCTTCAAGTAAGTCGTTGTCCCGAGCAATGCTGTTAGACACTTCTTGGCGTAAGGTGCCAATCACCTCGGCAGCGGCACGTGGGGCCTCTGATGCAACCTGAATTAACCGCATGATCGGATCTTCGAGCGCAGCGCCTAGTGTCGATAAGTGGCTGGCAAGTGCGCTTTGCAAGTCACCAAGCCTCTCTACCGCGGCCTGGCCACGCACGTCTTCTGCTGCGCGCAGCGCACCCAGTTCCGTCTGCAATACGCTGGCCAGTTGGGTCATGCGCTCACCATGCTGCAGTACCCACGTGGCTTCTGAATCCATGCGTGATCGAGCCAACTCTTGCGAGCTGGCCACCATGCGGTCAATGGCCCCCAGCGTTTTGCCTGCACTGCTTTGCGTGTGCTCCGTAATGGCTTGGGCAGTGTGTTTAAGTGTGTTGCAGATAGCTTGTTGTTGGGCCAAAGCTTGCTGGCCTGTGGCTTGCCACTGCTGGTGCAGTGAGTCAACCAACTTCTCTAGCTGACTCTGCGTTGTTTGCACCATGCGTTCATGTAATTCGCGTGCCTCTTTGGATATGCTTGCCATAGCGCTTTCAACCACTGGGCGGATACTATCCCCAGCTGCATGGGCACTTTGCAACAGGCTGCTGCGCAATGACTGGTCTATGGAGTTGGCCAAACCGGTGTAGACCAATTTGACATCACCGTGAAAGCATTCTTGGTTGTGCAGCAAGCGCCCGTTGAGTTGCAAGGACATACTTTCTATCCTGACCATCATGGCCTGCAACTGGTCCACCACCGCAGGCAAGGCCTGCGATTGAAGCTGCAATGCCTTGAACGTCTCCCGGCGTTGAAAAGTGTGTGAATAGCTGCGCAATACCGTTGCAATTTTGATGTCCAGGGTTTGGGCTGCCACCATTCTTTCGCGTCTGCTGATGGCTGACATAAGACCCAATATGGCAGACGAAGCTACGCCAGCCACTGATGTGCCAAATGACAAGCCCAAGCCTTTGATGGGTGCTGCAAATGCCGAGCGAATCGCTTGCAAGTCGGTAGTGCCCTCCAGCGCGAACACCGCACCGTTGAGCGTAACCACCATCCCCAAAAATGTACCTAACATGCCCAACATCACGAGCAACCCCACCAAATAGGGTGTGAATGCAGGGCCTGGCAGTCCACTGCGTTCACCCTCAATGCGCACGCGCACGGGGTTTTGAAGTATGGGGTGAATGGTTGATATCCATGCTTCAAGGTTAGGCAATGGGTCCGGCAGTTCAGACAGCGCCCGGGACAGGGTGAGCGTGACTGCACGGAAGCGTTGCAACTCGAGTGCGCCGTATCCATAAACGATGCCAATTAGCACTGTCATCATTAGCGCAACCAGATGCAGCGACATTAAAAATCCGCTGGCAATCCAAAGCACGGCAAATGCGCCCAGGCCAAACATAAGCGCAAAAAAAAGTCGATTCATAAGTGGCTAATTCGTATCTGTAGTGAGTGCTTCCAGCAGGCCGACGGTTGGCTGCAGACGAAGGTCAAGCTCCGCCAACAGCACGACATGCAGGTCACTAAAAAATTGGTTGAGCCAAGCGCCAGGCTTGGTCCAAAGGTCGGGGCTGTCGTGCCCGTGGGTTTTGCGCAATTGATGAAAACGCCGCTCGAACATGGTGGGCAAGCAAGCAAGCAAGCTGGCTTCGCGCTCTTGCAGTATGTTTTCATAGGTTGAGTCAAGCATCGCCAGTTGCCGCAAGCGAGGCGATACATTCGCAATTCCATTGCGCACCTTGCTTCGCATGGAACGCGCACTTTGCTCTAAGTGCCGTTGATAATTTTGGTGATAGCGGCGGTAAGGCGTGTAGGTGCTTGCCTCTTCCATCGTCACACCCGCTTGGTGTGTCGGCAGCACCAAGCGCAACTTGCTATCGCTGGCTGTGGCGTAACGCGCAATAGACTGCTCCAGTGCGTGTCGGGCAAGAGAAAACTCTTTGGCTACAGCAAAGTCACCTGTTGCATGCAGGGCTGATGTGATTTGTGCAGCGCTATCCTTTTGCACACCAGACAGCTTGATGGCATCTGTAAAGCTAATCCAGGTACTTAGCTTTTCAGGCAAATCAGGGGCTGGTGTGGCAGGTTCCAGAACGGCCAAATCCACAAGCGTTCGAATTAACAATGAACTGTGGAAATGGGTGCGCCTAGAGGCTCGCTTCATACGCTACTGACTTAAATGGAAATGCGTACGGCCGATTGCCACCACACTGAAGACTTCATTTTACATTCTGGCCTTGCCCGGCATTGCGCGCATGTTTATCCGGCTCAGTGTGTGGTGACGTACTGTTGAAAACAGTATCTTGCCGCACGCTAGGCCTTTCATTTTGTGAGTATGAATCTGGCCAAAAAAACTGGAACGACTGAGGCTGCTGTATTGCGCCGGGATGCGCTTAAACACCTGGGCCAAGGCGCCGTAACGGCAAGCTATGACGCCGATTTGCCAGAAGTTGTTCGAATGCTCAACCTGGCGCTGGCCACCGAGTTGGTCTGTGTACTGCGTTATCGCCGACACCACTTCATGGCTCGTGGTATGCACGCCCGTATTGTTGCTGCCGAGTTTTTGGCGCACTCCAATGAAGAATTAGGCCACGCAGACAGTTTGGCAACACGCATCGTGCAGTTAGGCGGGGAGCCTGATTTTTCGCCCTCAGGGTTGAGTGCTCGAAGCCATGCCGAATACATTCCTGGCACTACGCTGTTTGACATGGTTCGAGAGAATTTGGTCGCCGAGCGCATTGCAATTCAAAGCTATCGCGAGACAATCCAGTTTTTAGGTGACAAGGACTCCACCACCAGCGATTTGCTCAAGCGCATTTTGGCTGCAGAAGAAGAGCACGCTGACGAGCTCGCTAGTTTGCTAACCGGAATGCCGGACGTACCAATGACCTCATGAGTTAGGTCTCTATTGACTGCGTGTTTTGGGGTTTTTGGTGGCCTAGTACAATACTGCCATGAGTAAATCACCCAATAAGACAGCTATCTTGGATGACGGCCTTCGGTACAAATCGAAAGTCGGAGGGTCCCCGTTTGCGACAACGCCATTTTCTGGCAGCTCCACCATGTCGTGTTTTCTGTGTGGAAAACACCGACCGCGCTCTGAGATGGTGACGCGTAAGCTAGTGGGTAAGTCGCAGGCGGTTTGTTCGCCCAAGTGCGGCTAGCCAGTTTTTACTGATAAAAAGGCCACCTCTTGCAGGTGGCTTTTTTGTTTAGGCGCCTAATATGCGCTCACTATGACTATACAAATTGCACTATCCATGCTTGACTTGGTGGCTGTGCGCGAAGGCGGCACGGTGGCCGACGCATTAGATATTGCCCTGCGTACTGCGCAACACGTAGAACGCCTGGGTTTTGAGCGGTATTGGCTGGCAGAGCACCACAACATGCCCGGTATTGCCAGCTCTGCCACCGCTGTTTTGGTGGGGCATCTTGCCGCGGGCACCAGCCGTATTCGCGTGGGCTCTGGCGGCATCATGTTGCCCAACCACGCGCCGCTGGTAGTGGCTGAAGCCTTTGGCACTTTGGCTGAGCTTTACCCCGGGCGCATTGACCTGGGGTTAGGGCGTGCGCCTGGTACCGATCCTCTGACAATGCGTGCATTGCGCCGCAATCGCGCTGAGTCGGAGGCCGACTTTCCGCGCGAAGTGGAAGAGCTGCAGCAATTATTGGCACCGGCCACGCCGGGCCAGCGCTTGGTAGCCTGCCCGGGCGCGGGTACTGAAGTTCCCCTGTGGCTCTTGGGCTCCAGCTTGTTTTCGGCCCAGTTGGCGGCGCAGCGCGGGCTGCCGTATGCCTTTGCGTCGCACTTTGCACCACGCATGTTGCTGCAGGCGGTTGCGCTGTACCGCAGCCTGTTTCAGCCATCCGCACAGTGCAGTAGACCCTATGTGGTGATTGGTGTGCCTTTGGTTGCGGCCCCAACTGATGCACAAGCACAGTTTTTGGCCAGCAGCATTTATCAGCGCGTGCTGGGCATCGTTACGGGGCAGCGCAAATCCTTGCAGCCGCCTGTAGAAAACTACCTTGAAAGCCTGCAGCCCCAAGAGACGGCGGCGATTGCTGATTTTCTGGGTGCTGCGGCCATTGGCGGCCCTGAACTGATCCAGCGACAATTGCAGCACTTGACTGACATAACGCAGGCCGATGAGATCATGCTGGTGTGTGATATTTTCGACCCTGCGTTGCGTTTGCAATCCCTAGATATCGCCGCCTCCGTGCGGCCCCATCGGAACCCGACCCCACTATGAGCCTGCCCCTGGACCCCGACACCGTATCGCACGGCATTCAGCTGGCGGTTGCGCCCGTGTTTTTGTTGACCGCTGTGGCCGGCATGATTGGCGTAGTAGCCAACCGCTTGGCCCGCATCATCGACCGCGCCCGCTTGGTAGAGGCACGCATGAAACACACCCTCACCACGGAGGAACGCGAATCCGACCAAAAAGAACTAGGCGAGCTGCGCACCCGCGGCCTGCTGGCCAACGGCAGCATCGGCTTGCTGACACTGTGTGCGTTTCTGATTGGCGCCACCATCATGTTGCTGTTTTTGGGCGAAGCCATTGAGCTGCGGGTGTTGCGCCTGCCGATGGTTACCTTTTTGTCGGGGGTGGCCAGCTTCATGCTGGCGCTGGGCTGCTTCATGGCCGAGACCATGATCGCTACGCGGCTCCTCAACTTCGGCAAGCACCGCCGCTAGGGCACCTAGGCGCTAGCCATCTGTGCGGATGCTGCCAGGCGTTCCACCTGCACCGCGCAGTCGTAAAACGTGGGGCCGTTGCCCATGTCGGTCAGCCGCTGACTGGTTAGCTCGTTCACGTTGGTTCCATCTAGCCCCAGTTTGCGCCACCACACGCCCAAACCGTTCACCACGCCCGTGCGAGCCCGCTCGCCCACTCGTGCGGTGCATTGGTAGCTGCCACGCGCATTGAACACGCGTACTACGTCGCCGCTGGCAATTCCCCGGGCTTGCGCATCGGCGGCCGACATTTCCAGCAACGGTTCGCCTTCAATATCGCGCAGGCTTTTCACATTCACAAACGTGGAGTTCAAAAAGTTGCGCGCTGGCGGCGAAATCATGGCCAGTGGGTACAGGCCCTGCGGTTCGGGTACTTCAAAGTTGGGCACATGGTTGGGCACGCCGTCTTGCCCTTGGGCAATGAGCCGCTGGCTGACAAATTCGCAAGTGCCGCTGGGGGTGGGAAAGCCCCCTTCAGCAAATGGTGCGTCCTTGACAGGCAGCGGCACAAAGCCATCGCGCTCCAGCGCTGCGTAGTCAATGGTGTTGCCGAATGCGGCTTTGCACAGCGTCTGGTCGTCATCGGCAAAGCAGGGGTCGGTAAAGCCCATGTGTTGCGCCAGTTCCCGGAAAATTTGCGTGTTGGGTTTGGCCTGGCCTACAGGCGCAATCGACGGCTTATTGAGCAGTACATCGGTGTGACCGTAGCTGGTGTGAATGTCCCAGTGCTCCAGCTGCGTGGTGGCGGGCAGCACGTAGTCGGCGTAGTCGGCCGTGTCGGTATGGAAGTGCTCCAGCACCACGGTGAACAGGTCTTCGCGGGCAAAGCCTTGCACCACTTTGCTTGACTCAGGGGCCACCGCTACCGGGTTGCTGTTGTACACGATCACCGCATCAATGGTGGGGCCAAAGGCAGCGCTCTCTGGGCGCAGCAGGTCGTCACCAATGGTGCTCATGTTGATGATGCGAGGATTACGCCCGGCCAGCAAATCCGGGCGTTGCAACGCTGCCTTGTTAGCCGGAAAGGTGCCCGAGCTGGACAACAGCACGCCCCCGGCGCGATGCCGCCAAGCACCGATGAGTGCAGGCAGGCAAGCAATGGCGCGCACCGCGTTGCCACCGCCGCGTACGCGCTGCAGGCCATAGTTCATGCGGATGGCGGCAGGTGTGCCTTCTGCAAACGCCATGCCGTAGTCTCGGGCTAACGATTCCACTTGCGCCAAGGGAATGCCGCATACCTGCGCCACGCGCTCGGGTGGCCACTCCAACGCGCGGGTACGCAGGGCGTTCCAACCGGTGGTGTAGCCGGCAATGTAGTCGTGGTCCAGCCATTGGTGGGTAATGAGCTGGTGCATCATGCCCAAGGCCAGCGCTGCGTCCGTGCCGGGTAGCAGGGCAATGTGCTCGTGGCATTTGTCGGCCGTCTCGGTGCGGCGCGGGTCAATGCAAATCACCTTGGCGCCGTTGCGCTTGGCGGTTTGCACATGGCGCCAGAAATGCAGGTTGCTGCCAATCGAGTTGCTGCCCCAGATCAAAATGAGTTTGGATTCCGCAAAAAACTCCACCCGCATGCCCACCTTGCCGCCCAACGTTTGCACCAGCCCTTCGCCCCCAGCGGAGGCGCATATGGTGCGGTCTAGTTGCGATGCGCCCAGTTGGTTGAAAAAGCGTGCAGCAATGCTTTCCCCCTGCACCTGGCCCATAGTGCCTGCGTAGCTGTAAGGCAGGATGCGCTCGGCTCCGCGTGGGCCGTTGGCCGTTATGGCTTTAAGCCGAGTGGCGATGTCACTCAATGCCTCTTCCCAGCCCACTGGTTCAAACTGGCCCGAGCCCTTGGGCCCGATGCGGCGCAACGGCTGCGTGATGCGCTCGGGGTGGTAGGTGCGCTCGGTGTAGCGCGCCACCTTGGTACACAGGGCGCCGCCAGTCGCCGGGTGGTTGGGGTTGCCATGCACCTTGATGGCAATACCGTTTTGCACGGTGGTCACCATGGAGCAGGTGTCGGGGCAATCGTGGGGGCAGGCGCCCAGAATTTCGGTGGAATCATTCATGCCAGCAATGGTAAACCGCCAGCGCCATAATGCTTTTATGAAACTCCTAGACGCCCTTGTCACTAACGCCGCCAGCATAGCCGCAGTCCGCCGCGACCTGCATGCGCACCCCGAGTTGTGTTTCAAAGAAGTCCGCACTGCCGACGTGGTGGCCGACAAACTCACGCAGTGGGGCATCCCCATCCACCGGGGGTTGGGCACCACCGGCGTGGTGGGCATTGTCAAAGCAGGTACGTCTGAGCGCGCCATCGCGCTGCGTGCCGATATGGACGCCTTGCCAATGCAAGAGTTCAACACCTTTGCCCACGCCAGCCAACACCCCGGCAAGATGCACGCCTGCGGCCATGACGGTCACACCGCCATGTTGCTTGCGGCAGCCCAGCACTTGGCCACGCATCGCAACTTTGACGGCACGGTGTACTTGGTTTTTCAGCCAGCAGAAGAGGGCGGTGGCGGTGCACGCGAGATGATTAAAGACGGGCTGTTTGACAAATTCCCGGTGCAGGCGGTGTTTGGCATGCACAACTGGCCAGGCTCCGAGGTGGGCAAGTTTGCAGTGAGTGCAGGCCCGGTAATGGCGTCTAGCAACGAGTTTCGCATCACCATCCGCGGCAAGGGCGGCCACGCGGCCATGCCGCACAACGCTATTGACCCGGTGCCGGTGGCCTGCCAGATGGTGCAGGCGTTTCAGACCATC
>JBEANP010000002.1:0-34683 GCA_041165385.1 Pseudomonadota bacterium
CACCAGCTACCCTGATACGAATACCAAGTTGGTAGAAGAGTTTTTGTTTGGGGGATGCACCCTCTACGTTTTGGGTGAGTTTTCCACCATCGGCGGAGCCAATTCGGCCCTGAGCCTGCGCGACGACGTGAGTGCGCTGCTGGCGGAATGGAAAAGTAATCCTACCCAACTGAAGCGCCGCTTTGATCTGGACCGCGACGGCCAGATCAGCATGGCCGAATGGGAACTGGCACGCAAGCTGGCGACTGGCACGGTAGAGCAACAACACCGCGCCATCCGTAACCAAAGCGGCATCCACATGGTGCGCGCGCCGGCTGACGGGCGGCTGTTTTTGCTCTCCACCCTCTCGCCTCACAAACTACGCAGGCGTTTTGTATTTTGGAGCTGGCTCCATTTGGGCGTGAGCGTTGCGGCAACCACTTGGTTAATTAAAAGTGCCGGGGCGTAACTTCAAGTGACGCTGCAGCGGCCAGCCCAACCAAGGCTTTGTCGGTAAGCACGGTTCGCGTATTGGCGTGGCGCTGGGTAGCCAGGCCGGTGCGTTGGAACTTTGGCCGCATAGAGCAGCTGTAGGCAAACCGCCTACCCCCCCGGCGTGAGTGCAACCGATATGCCGGCACTGTTTGAGCCCCTATTTCGGGCCGCCCGAGCGCGACAAAGAAGTGTTTCAGACACTACAGCAAAGGGCTACGGTAGCAGGCTACCGGTGTCAGTTACTGAATTATTGCCCGCCACAAGTCCACAAGACATGCGCTCCATTGCAACAATTCGGACACAGTTTGCGCCAGACTCCATGTCTAATCAAGCCAAGCAAATTTTTACCCAACACTTGGAGCAAGGCATGGAACTACTTAACCAGATACAAGGCGATGGCGTACTGGTCATCCGAATGCAAGAAGACAATCTTGACGCAAGCAACGTACGCGCTTTTAGAGAAGGCATGCAAACCCTCATCAAAGACAAAACCAAGGTGGTGCTGGATATGTCTAGTTTGAAGTTTGTCGATAGCTCAGGCCTCGGCGCATTAATCTCTTGCTTGCGCGATACAAATGGCCGCAAGGGTGATTTCCGCCTGAGCAATATGTCTCGCTCTGTGCTGGCCTTATTCGAGTTAATGCGCATGCACCGGGTTTTCGGCATTCACGAGACGGCTGAAGGTGCTGTAGCGTCGTTCAGCTAAGTATCGGTGCGCTCTAAACGGTAGCCATAGCCATAAACAGGCACCATTTTCCAACCCATGGCGCCGTCGAGTTTGAGCTTCTTACGGATGCGACTCACATGTGTGTCCACTGTGCGCGAATCTACCTCGCTACTTATGCCCCAAATTCTGTCAAGTAGGTGATCGCGTGACATCAACTTACCTGGGTTCTGGAACAGATAGACGGAGAGATCAAACTCCTTTTGCGTAAGAGTGACTGCCAGCCCGTTGAGCAACAAGCTATGTTTCGGAACATCGATTTCATACGCACCCATGCGCATCACCGGCAAGCCGCCTGGCTTGGCACGGCGTGCAGCAGACTGAATGCGCGCACTAAGCTCAAGCTGCTTTGCAGGTTTGACGATAAAGTCATCAGCACCTGCTTGCAAAGCCTCGACCACTGTTTGCTCATCATCGCGCGAGGTCAGGACCAGGATTGCAAAATTCCAACCCAGGCCTTGGCGTACCCATCGCACAATCTCGCCGCCATTTCCATCGGGCAATATCCAGTCCAGCAGCAAAGCATCAAAGCTACCTCCCTTGAGGGCGCTCAGCATTTCCGCTACGGTGCCAAAGACATCGACGCTGTGCTGCGCGCTGCAAAGCCATAATTTCATCAGCGCTTGCTGATCCGGATCATCTTCAAGTACGCCAATATGCATGTCGATCGACCTTCTCTGATTAAGGTAACACACCGCAGTTCACATTTACATAACAGTTGTTTAGGCCTGGCTGCGTATTCTCGGCACATCGCTGAATGACACACCGAATCTATGAGCTACCCCCTACCGCTACCTAAAATAGATTATCCCCGGGAAATTCGTGCTTACTTTGATTGGCACCGGCAGCAACGAATTCCGTTGCTGCTCATGTCTAAGTACATAGACAAGCCGGTTTCGGCCATGCTAGTGGATGTAGATGGCGACGGCGGAGACTTAGAAGTCGTTTGCACTGGTATGTATGAAGTGCGCCATGGCAGTGATCTCGCTTATGCTGCAATTGGGTCTACATCTGGTGGTGCAAATTTTCTGGCGTCAGGACAGATGCGTGCAAAGCCCGGCACTACGGACCGCTTCACATTAAGTTTTCCCGAATGGATTGATATTTCTCAGTCGCGAGACAGCTTTCGCTGCTCGGCGCAAGAGCGACACTCCTTACACTTTAGTTCGGTCGACCCTCACCTCAATGACATTATTTGCCACGTGGAAAATGTCAGTTTGGGCGGTCTGGCCGTTAAATGGGACGACCGATGCTGCGACATGCCACTTTTAAATAGCCTCACCGAGGCTGGCATCCTCCAATGCAAAGATAACAAAGTCCACCTAGGCAAGCTGCGGGTCGCCCACATTACGCCGCACGCGCAAGGTCATCTGATTGGGCTCAATTTCGAGTATGTAATGCCCAAGGAATTTGGCGCTTTGGTACTGCAAGCACACAACGCCCAGTACACGACCGGATCCAATGACACAACCAAATAACCAAGGAAAATAAATGACTAAAGGAATGATACTTGCCGCAGGACAAGGCACTCGTGTTCGCCCCTTGACTCGAGATTTGCCAAAACCCATGGTACCTCTCTTGGGTAAGCCCGTGATGGAATACCTCATCGAACACTTAGCGCGCCACGGCATTCACGAGATCATGATCAATGTGGCATATCACCATCAACGCATTGAAGAGTACTTTGGTGACGGTAGTCGCTGGGGAGTGGAAATTGGTTATTCCTACGAAGGTATTCGCGACCATGGCGACATCTTGCCAAAACCCATGGGCTCCGCTGGCGGTATGAGAAAGATTCAAGACTTTAGTGGCTTTTTTGACGAAACCACATTGGTATTGTGTGGCGATGCCCTGATTGATTTGGACATTACCGCCGCTATCAAAGAGCACAAAGAAAAGGGTGCAATAGCCAGTGTTGTTGCTATGGAAGTCCCCTTGGCGGAAGTTTCTTCTTACGGCATCGTCGTGGCTGATGCTCAGCAGCGGATTCTGTCATTTCAAGAAAAGCCGCTGCCGAGCGATGCTAAGTCGCGACTGGCCAGCACCGGTATTTATATTTTCGAGCCAGAAGCGCTATCTCTGGTTCCTCCGCGAAAAACATACGACATTGGTGCGGATCTATTTCCGCAGCTGGTGTCTCAGGAACTGCCGTTCTTCGTCCAAAACCGCCCTTTTAATTGGATCGACATCGGAAAAGTCAGTGACTACTGGTCGGTATTGCAGCGCGTAATCAAAGGCGGAATTGCTGGCATGCGGATGCCAGGCAAAGAGGTTCGTCCTAGTGTCTGGGTTGGTTTAAATACATCCATCCCCTGGGATCAGGTGAAAATTGAAGGGCCAGTGTATTTTGGCTCTAGTGTGAGGATCGAGCCAGGCGCCACCATTGTCGGGCCGGCCTGGATTGGTCACGGCAGCGTGGTGCGATCAGGCGCCAAAGTCACCCGCAGTGTGATCTTTGAATACACCCGCATTCCAGCAGATACACACTTCAACGAAATGATCGTGTCACGCCAATACTGCGTAGACCGACACGGCGAAATTTTGTACAGCGGTGACGACACTACCCACTTGCGCTGGGGGGATGCCCGCGCTTGACACCGACTTCTCGCGTCAAGCAAAGCTCACTCTGGACGCATCACTGATGGACTACAAAAAAAATAGTACCGCTTTGATGATTTTTACGTTTGGGTAATCTCATGAGCCAAGCACCACGATTGCTGCGTATTCACCATGCAGCCATTATTTGTAGCGACTACAGCGTATCGAGGCACTTCTACAGCGAAGTATTAGGTCTGCGTGTTCTGGCCGAGAATTACCGCGGGGAGCGCGATTCATGGAAACTAGATTTGCAATTACCGGATGGTGGGCAAGTTGAACTGTTTTCCATGCCACAGGCCCCCCAGCGCCCGTCATACCCTGAGGCCTGCGGCCTGCGGCACTTGGCATTTACGGTATCAGATTTGCGCGCGTGGGTCGAGTACCTGACGGAGGCTGGAATCACCTTTGAACCAGTACGTCTTGACGAATACACAGGCAGATATTTTTTGTTTTTTCAAGACCCGGATCAACTTCCTATCGAACTCTACGAAATACCGACATAAAACCAATGCCCACAATAAATGACATCATGCAATCCACTTGGGTACGGTTCGGAACTAGTGGAATTCGGGGGGCAGGTCAGGTCAATGTTGCATTTGACGGTATTTCACAGTTGTGACACATATGCATGGAGTTGGTCGGTACTATGAAGGTTCACATCAAATCCGCAATCTATGACAAAACCTTGGGAACAAACAGCGCCGCGCCAACTCAACGTGCTTCTGGTGGAAAACCAATCAATAAATCAGATGCTGTGGTCTGCGCTCCTCAAGCGCGTGGGGCATGCCAGCAAATCAGTGCATTGAAGCAAGTATGGACGATCATTTGCCAAAGCCTGTGGTCGCTACTGACCTTTTCACGCTGATCGAAAAGTGTTGCATTGCTGTGGATCGACCCAATAGCACCACCGTTTCCACTTCATAAAAGTGAGTCCTAATATGAACATCCTCGTAACCGGCGGTGCTGGCTATATCGGTAGCCACACCTGCCTTGAGTTGCTGAACGCCGGCTACAACGTCACCGTGCTGGACAACTACTGCAACAGCAATCCAGAATCACTAAACCGGGTAGAGCGCATCAGCGGAAAGGACATAACGCGTGTGACGGCCGACATTCGTGATGGCGCTACGCTCGCACGCGCCCTGCGCGAGAGTGGTGCAGAGGCGGTAATCCACTTTGCCGGGCTCAAGGCGGTGGGCGAGTCGGTGCAGCAGCCTCTGAATTATTATGACAATAACGTGGTGGGCACCTTGCGCTTACTCGAGGCTATGGACACATGCGGTGTCAAGACACTGGTGTTCAGCTCATCGGCCACGGTGTATGGCGACCCTCTGCGCCTGCCACTTACCGAAGACCACCCGTTATCCGCCACCAACCCGTATGGTCGTACCAAGCTGGTGATTGAAGACATGTTGCGCGATGCTTTTGCGGCTGATAACAGTTGGCGTTTCGGCATCCTGCGCTATTTCAACCCGGTGGGCGCGCATGAGAGCGGACTGATAGGCGAAGACCCGCAGGGCATCCCCAACAACCTGCTGCCTTTTGTGGCACAGGTGGCGGTCGGCCGACGCGAGTTCCTGAACGTGTGGGGCAACGACTACGCAACACCCGATGGCACAGGCGTGCGTGACTACATCCATGTGGTAGATCTGGCCCTGGGGCATTTGCGTACTCTGGAGGCGCTAGGTCGTCCCCTGCCCAGTGGTACCAAGGGCCAGTGCCTAGCTATCAATCTGGGGACTGGTGTGGGCTACAGCGTACTGGACATGGTGAAAGCCTTTGAATCGGCCAGCGGCAAACCCGTCCCCTATCAGGTGCAACCCCGCAGGCCAGGAGACATCGCGGCCTGTTATGCCGAACCAATGCTGGCAAAGGAATTACTTGGTTGGCAGGCAACACGTGATTTGCGGACTATGTGTGTGGACACCTGGCGTTGGCAGAGCGGAAATCCCCAGGGATATGGTGGGTAAATCTTTTTAAGGAAAGCTATGAGTATTCATTCTCTAGACGCGCTGGTTAAGCAATCTGGCGTGGCATTCGGCACCAGTGGTGCTCGTGGGCTGGTGGCTGACATGAGCGACGGCCTTTGCTGGGCCTATACGGCAGCCTTTTTGCAAAGCGTGGCCCCGGGCGCAACTTGCGTCGTGCTGGGCCATGATCTGCGCCCCAGCAGCCCGCGTATTGCAGCGGCCTGTGCCGCAGCCGTTGTGGCAAGCGGGCGTACGTTTGTCTATGCGGGCGCACTGCCTACGCCAGCGCTGGCCTTTTATGCCGCGCAGTTGGGTGCCCCGGCCATTGTGGTGACTGGCAGCCACATTCCGTTTGACCGCAACGGCATCAAGTTCTACCGCGCGGATGGCGAGATTTCCAAGGCCGATGAGCAGGCCATGCTGGCTGCGCAAGTGGACGTGCCGGACGCAGTGTTTACTGCCGTGTTACCAGTGCCAGATGCCAGAGCTAGTGCTGCTTATATACAGCGTTATCTGGACTACTTTGGCGCAGGTGCCCTGATCGGCGCGCGCGTGGCGGTATATGAGCATTCCAGCGTGGGGCGCGATGTATTGCGCAGCATTCTGCAAGCCTTGGGCGCGCAGGTCACCAGCCTGGGGCGCACCGAAACCTTTGTACCTATAGATACTGAAGCTGTGCGCCCTGAAGACGTGGTCCAAGCTAGGCTATGGGCTACACAGCACACTTTTGACGCGCTGCTGTCTACCGATGGCGATGCCGATCGGCCGCTAATAGGTGACGAGCGCGGCGACTGGTTGCGTGGCGATTTGGTGGGCATTTTGTGTGCCCGGGCATTGCATGCTCAGGTAGTGGTTACGCCGGTCAGCAGCAATACGGCGGTGGAGTTATGCGGCGTATTTGACCAGGTGCTTCGTACGCGCATTGGCTCACCCTATGTGATTGCGGGCATGGACGAGACAATGGCGCGGATGCAAGAGGCACAACGTAGCATGGTTGGTCCGGTGGTGGGATATGAAGCCAATGGTGGATTTTTGTTGGGTAGTGACGTACAGCAGAATGGGCGAAACCTAAAGGCTTTACCTACCCGCGATGCGGTGTTGCCCATGTTGGCACTCTTGGTTCTGGCTCGGCAGCGCGGTTGCAAGCTGTCAGACCTGAGTGCTGATTTGCCAAAGCGCTACACCGCCAGCGACAGACTGCAAAACTTTGCCACCGACAAGAGCCGCGCGCTGTTGGCACGTTTGCAATGTGACGCTGTGACTATGGCGCAAATCTTGGCACCCCATTCGGGCGCGGTGATAGGTACCAACCAGACAGATGGCCTGCGTGTGAGCTTTGCCAATGGCGACATCGTCCACCTGCGCCCTAGCGGCAACGCGCCAGAACTGCGCTGTTATGCCGAGGCGGGGTCAGCACAGCTAGCGAAGGTGTTATGTGACACTTGTTTGGCGAGTGTGGCTGCCAGTTAGACCAGTCCCCAGTCATTGGCACCTGCATAACCGGGAAACACGATTTTGAGCTGGGTGTCGATCATGCCCCATAGGCGTTTGAAACTTCCCCCCAAGTACGCTGCGATATTCATGCATCACTGCGTAATCGCGATTCTGAAAAAGAGTTGACGACGATATCTGCAGTTGCTCACCAACCGCCCGCCATGCACTGCGCCGCCCAGCACGCACATGACGCTGCCGTGCCCATGTTCGGTTCCACGGTTTCCGCTCTGTAGAAACCTCCGACCAAGTTCATTCGCCACCACGGTGTTGCGCCAGCCGGTTCCCATTTCTTGCGAAAAAGCCGCCAGTCTGACTGATCGTCATACTTTGAACGGTCGCGCGCGCTCTGGTATGTTGGGCATTCCACTTTGCTTTGTCGCCGGGCTTCAATGGAAGGGTTAGAGAGGCAGATTTTGGCGACACAAAATCGCCACAGTCTTTCTCAGGATTCGATGTCAAATACTCTGTTGCAGTGATGAGCTTGATCTTGAGGCCTTAAAATGAAGTCGAATAGCGGTCCACCGATACCAACGCACATTGGCAAGCAACCGATCGGTATGGCTGATTTAATCCAAGCTGAATTTTTGTTCAGCCGTATTCCTGCACATATCCGGGATTTGCTCGCACCGGAGCATCGACAAGAGATTCTCAATGCCTTTCTTAGGATGGCTTTGGAGCGCAACTCTCCGATCAAGTTTGAAACCGTATTTCCATTTTTTTTTCGGCGCTACTACATGGCCATCTGGCTGGGCAGGGACCGTAGAAAGTCCACCGTTGCCGCCGAGCGCGCCCGGCGCGAATTGGTTCCGCTGCCCATTCGAACTTTTTTTTACCTGGCTCTGCTCTCTGTTGTATTGGTTTGCTTTGGCCTGCTAGCATTCATGAGCCTTTATTGGTTCAAAAATTTTCTAGGAATCGATATATTCCCCAACCACCACTTGAAAGATGTTGTAGAAATGTTTGTGGAATGGATATCCTGATGCGCTTAGGTAAGTTAATTCTTGTTTGTTCGATGGCATTGCTATTGCTGGCATGTTCCTCAACAGAAAAATTACTCCGGACGTCGGAGGTGGATAGCCCCAGCGTCTTGCTGCCCTATGATGTGCAGACCCATAAGAACAGCGTGCACACCTTTGATGCCATCGATCTGATGCCCACGATTGAGCATGAACAGTGGCTCAGGCGGGTAGATTATATTTTTGTACTGTGGGATGAGGCCGGGCTGGCTGGTGTTCAGACCAACGACATGTCGCCCAAAATTTTCGGACGAGAAATACTGCGCCGACTCAATGAGACGCTGCCTGCGCGCGGCCTGTCCGGTACGCTACTGACCACGGGAAGCGGGAAGCCCTTTTCGGTCTCGGCTGCGGCGGGGCCCTATGACCCCAAAGCCATTGAGTCCCAGCTGGCCAAGGGACAGGGGCCTTTGTCACTGGGCGGGAATAGTCTGGCGCCACGGATCGATGCACTCACGGAATGGGCTCGCCTGCAGCCTGGACGTACGGCCATCTATCTCATCACAAAGTGGGATCGGCTGGATGCCCGCGCCATAGAAGCCATTGCCAGATTTCACCAGCGTACCGTCCGTGCAAGCGGTTTAACGGTAGCGACACAAAACACAACCTGGGACGGCAAAGACGGACTGGGAGGCTGCTTTTATGCCATTGGAGTGGGGAATACCTTCTCCCGTGAAAAATTCATGGATGTGACCGATTGCGGTCTGGCGGAAACCTTTGACGCTGTTGCACAACCGCGTGACATGGCCAATTTTATTTCACGCACGCTATACAGTGGTCCGGCCGATACCGATGGAGACGGCGTTCCCAATTATGCGGATGAGTGCCCAAATACGCCTGCGGGACGTATGGTAAATAGCAAAGGCTGTTTGCGTTTTCCTGATTCTAAGGTGGACTGAAAAGCCATGAAAATATTAAATATTCTGCGCTTTTGCTTGGTGAGCATTACGTTGGTGATCTCGGTATTCGTTCAGGCGAGGGAGTTGGCGCTAGGACTTGTCCCCCTTAACGTGGAGCAGCGCTATCAAGCGGCGAAATCCGCCCCCACGGGAAAGGATGCACCTGTGCCCGTAGAAATTCCAAAGATCCCTCTAACCGCCACGGCCGAAATCAAATCATCCGGTGTCGAAATACGCGTCGAATCTTCCAAATTGGAAGAGAAGGCAAATGAAGCCCTTAGCACGATCTCTCTGGACGAGCGCATCCAACAGCAGGGCCTTCGCACCGAGTTGGTTCAATTTGGCTATGAACTGTTTAATAAGCCGGCCGTTTCATTTTCCCCGGCAGAGACCTTGCCGGTTCCCGGCGACTATGTGGTAGTCCCAGGTGACACCTTTGCTGTCCAAGTGTTTGGAGCAACAGACGTCCAGTACCGTCTGGTGGTAACGAGGGATGGGCGACTGCTGCTGCCTGAAGTCGGTGCTATCAACGTCGCAGGCTTAACCTTTGATGAAGCCAAGTTGGCCATTCAATCGCAAATTGGCAAGGTTCGCATTGGTGTGCAAACTGTGGTCACTTTGGCGGACCTGCAGTCAATTCAGATTGTCGTGATGGGTGAGGTACATAAACCAGGGACCTTCACGGTGCCAGGCATGACCACACTGTTTAACGCGCTGGTGAACACTGGCGGAATAAAGACAACGGGCTCCTTGCGTAACGTCGAACTCCGACGCCAAAACCAATTGGTTGCAAAGCTGGATTTGTACGAAATGTTGTTGAGCGGCAAAAGCCGCAATAACCCTTACCTGCAACAGGGCGACGTTATATTCGTACCAACATTGGGGCCAACGGTAAGTGTTGCAGGTGAAGTGAGTCGGCCGGCTATCTACGAATTGTTACGACCAATCTCAGTGCAATCGGCTATCAATATGGCTGGCGGGCTGTTGCCCACGGCGGACCCTTCCAAAACCCAGCTGCGCCGTCTTCAGGGCGGGAAAAACTACACCCTGATTCAAGCCGACCTGACACAGCCAGGTGCTAGCCCGCTGATTAGCAACGGTGATCAGATTCGTGTCTTCCCCGCCCTTAACCGCATGGACAACATTGTGTTGCTTTCTGGAAATGTCATCACGCCAGGCGCTTATCAGTGGAAGGAAGGAATGCGTATTTCGGACCTCGTAAAGGACGTACAACTACTCCAACAGCGAACCGATTTCAAAGCAGCCTTGTTGGTGCGCGAGCGGCGCCTTTCACGCCGAATCAGCGTCCAATATATATCGCTAGGGCAGGCACTGGAAGAACGCGCTTCTGCAGCCAATATCACGCTGCAGCCGCGTGATGAACTCATTATTTTTGATACCAACTCTGCGCGCGACAAAGCCTTGGCCAATACCGTGCAGGCCTTAAGGCAACAGGCCTCCGTGGAAGAGCCTGCTGAAATTGTCGAGCTGAAGGGGTTCGTGAAACATCCTGGGGCCTATCCGCTAGAGCATGGAAAACGGTTGCTGGATTTGATACGGGCAGCCGGTGGCGTCCAGGACGGCACCGATCTGAACTATGCCCTGTTGATTCGCAAAACGGATCTCTCGCAACGTATTGAGCCGATTGCCATCTCATTGGGCAAAGCGTTGGCCAAGCCCCTTGGCGACCACAATCCCAGCCTGGTAGCAGGGGACAGGGTTTACCTGTTCGACCCCAAGGTGGATAGGTCCAAATTGCTGGCCGATGAAATCGAGACGCTGGTGCGCCAGTCCAGCTACGACGAGCCTGCGCCCATTGTTCAGATTACCGGAAAGACGCGCCAGGTCGGGCAGTTCCCATTGACGCCCGGCATGACGATTAAAGATCTGATTGACGCAGCAGGCGGCTTGAAGGAAGACGCTTATGGTCAAACCGCCGTCCTCACCCGTGAAGTTCAAATGGCAGACGAATACATGCGTGCACAACATACCGAGGTCAACCTGCTCGGAAAAAACCAAGTACTGCCCGATGCGGGCATGCGGCTGAAAGCCCGCGACCGCCTAGTCATTCGGGAAAAACCTGAAGGCGACAACATAGCAAAGTGGGTGACCGTGAAAGGCGAAGTTCGGTTCCCGGGTAGGTATTCCATTTCCAAACGCGAGACGCTTTGCGAATTCGTCAGGCGTGCCGGCGGTTTCACACAAGATGCCTACTTATTCGGAACAGTGTTTAGCCGCGAATCTGTGAGAAAGCGCGAGCAGGAAAACATTGACAAGATATTCCGCGAATTTGACACGCTGCTGGCCGAACTGCACACATCGCCGTCTTACGAAAATGACAAGAAGCTAACCACACAGAAAAGTGCCAACGATACCTTTCAGGTCATTCGCCAACTGAAGCCGCCAACGGCTGTAGGACGCATGGTGATTGAAATGGAAAAAGCCGGTCAGAAATGTATTGAAGCTGCAGACTTCGTCCTTGAAGACGGTGACCAGATTGAGGTGCCCAAGCTTCATGAAGAGGTCACGGTGGTCGGACAGGTCTACCATCCCATGTCCCACAAATACAAAAAGGAACGCGGGGCACTGGATTACGTCAATCTCAGCGGCGGACCGAAAGAGTTGGCACAACGTGAGCATGCATTTGTGATTCAAGCAAATGGCGAGGTAGTCTCCCTGCGAAGCAGTATGAGTTCCTGGACCTGGTTAAGCCGCCCTGAGAATATCAGTGTGACACCAGGGTCAACCATCGTGGTACCGCTCACCGTCGACCGCATCAACGGGCGTGAGTACACGCAAAGTCTGATAGACACCATATTCAAAGCTGCGGTGGGAACGATTGGCATCAAGTCCTTGCTCGGCCTGTGAAGCATCTGTTTGTTCCCGCATCAGGTGTAGTTTGTAGCTACACCAGGAACTCGGCTATGGGGTTCTCCATGCGGGGCTGTCACTGCGGCAGTGGTGTTTTACAACGGAAGGTGTAATGCCGAAATGACCGACTCGAAAAGCAGCATCGATGGCGAAGTGGACCTCTTTGAATATATTGCATTGCTGGTTCGCTATCGCTACCGCATGGTAATCGCCGCGGTTTTTGCAGCTATGCTGGTTTATGGCCTTACATATCTGATGCCAGTGAGGTACTCGGCCTTTGCATTGGTGGCCTACAACAATTACGACAAGCCCGGTGGCGTTGCATTGAAGGAATACCGAGGCGGCGACACGGTGAGTTTGCTTGAGCGCGACATAATCATTGACTCTTCATCAGAGAACGAAAAGGAGCGCTTATTGGCTAGGTTTCGTTCTTACGCATTTGCCTCCTATTTCATTGAAAAAAATGACTCTCTCTTGAAATTAATCTATCCCAAGGGCTGGGATGCAGAAAAAAACAAGTGGAAAGACGGCTTTGAAGTAGATACCAGAAAAGCGGTGGACATTTTTAGCAAGGAACTGGCTTGGATTAGTGCCGATGAAAAAACAGGCTTGCTTACCGTTGGTTTTAATGCCGGCGACGGTGCTACGGCTGCGAAAATGGCCAATACCGTGGTGGAAGATTTCAAGAGATACCAGAAGAATTTAGTGTTGAAACAGCTCGACAGCCGGCGCAAATATCTTGAGTCCCGACTGACAATAACCGCAAACCTTGAGTTTCAACGATCCATATACAGAATGTTGGAAGCTCAAATGTCGGCCGAGACATTGATTAATGTTCGTGATAATTATCCGTTTGAAGTCATACAACCGGCCATTACGCCGCTGGCCAAGAGTTCGCCGCAACGGATGATGTATGCCATCCTCACCTTGATTGCTGTCCTTTTTCTCAGCGTCGCTTACGTGATTGGCAGGGAGTTGATCACAAAAATGTCCAACCAATTGAAAACGTACAGCGCTGAAAAAAAGGTTGACGAGAAGATTGGCGCAGGCAGCGATGAAAGCAGCGGTTGGGTGGAATAATCTTTTGCACTTTTAATATATGAATAAAAATAAAATAGGCAATCTCTACCAGACGGCCCGCAAAAAGTTACCAAATGTAAATGCCCTAAGCGCCTTAATCAGTCGTTTCCTGGGAATGGGACTGCAGTTCCTTTCGGTGTTGGTGATGGCCCGTGCCCTGGGTGCTGCGGACATCGGATTGTTCTCTTTGTATTCTTCGTTTTTGGTTTTGATCTCGGCAGTGATCGGATTTGGTTCGCCGGTAAATTCATTTACCGTGGTGTCGCGACTGCATATCAAGGAAGACTGGAATGGGATCTGGCATTATTTTTTCGATATCGTGAAGGTCATGCTGGTGGTAGCTTTGGTTTTGCTCGCGGCCTACTTTGTACTCATCCAAGTGAGCAGTGGTTGGGGTGACAATTATTTAGCTGTCTTGCCATACAGTCTGGTTGGCGCAGTCATTTTTGTATTTTTGAGAAACGCTTTTGAATTCATGCAGGCAATGTCCAAAACGACGGTTGCCATGATCCTCGAAAACGTACTCGCCCCCCTGGTGATGATTGCCTTCATCGTGATGACGGGCCTGCTAGGTGTAGCAATAGAAGCGCAATGGGTGATGCTCGTCAATATATCCATATTTGCGGCTCTGGCTGTAACAATGTTCATGTTGACAGTCCACAAGCCGGTGCACAAGCAATCCTCATCGCCAGAAATCTCGCTGAAATTATTTAATAAGTCCACATTTGCCCTGTGGATGAGTTCCATTTTGGATATGGCATTTGTGAACGTGCCGACTATCCTTGCTGCCCAGGTTGCGTCAATGGCTGATGTCGGCCGTTTTTCCATTGCATTCCGATTCATCGCAATGATTGCCAGCTTATTGATGGTGGTCAGGGGAACCCTAGGCCGTGACTTGATCAAGCACTATCATGCAAAAGACTACGACGGGTGCCAGCAGGTCATGCGCTCTATGCAGAAATTTGGCTTGGTTATTTACGCACCCATCATGCTGGTTTTTGCGGTTGGCGGTGAATACCTGTTCAATCTCTTTGGCAAGTCATTTGACGGTGCCTATGTGTACCTATTGATTTTAGGAGTTGGTCAGCTGGTATATGCAGCATTCGGGTTTTCCGGTTTCGCACTGGTGGCCATGGATGAGGGTAAGTTCGAAGCTTTTTTCAGTATGTTCTGCATGCTTCTTATGGTGTGCATTGCATGGGCACTGCAGGATTACTCCGCAAAGGGGGTCGCCATAGCCTTTAGCGTCAGTATCAGCGTGCGATCATTCATACCGTATTTATATGCCCGACGTAAGTTGGTGCTATTGAAGCAAGGAACCTGAGATGCGCCACGGTTTTATCTTTCCAGGTGAGGTGGTGGGTGGACATGAAATGATGGCCGCCAAGATTCTTCGTGCTTTGAAGCAGGGGGCGAAAAAAGTTGTCATTATTTCCTCACGCACTATGCACGCAAAATTGGTGCAGTTTATCGGCGAAGATTTTGAATGGATAGAAGCCCAATTCACAACCTTTCGTTTTGAGTCGACACTCGGCTATTTCAACCCGGCCTATTTTAAAAATAAGGTTGAAGCCAAACGCATCGTCAGCGGGCTCCAAAGTGCCACCGTTGTCTTAGGTGGAGTAAATGCAAACCACAGTACCGTCCTAGCCATTGGCAGTGCATGTGCCGCAATGGGGGTTGAGTCACGCATTTATATTCCCATGTTTCACTTTCCCCATGAGATGGAGGTAAAACCACTCACCGGCTTATCAAACCGGCTGTCTGCCATGCGCGTGTTCAGAAGGATCGACACAGTTTTAACTATCGATGAGTTTTGGGCGCAGCGGGTCAGCCAGTTTGCCAAGCAAGCGAATCTGAAGGTGCAAGTGATTCATAACTTTTTGGCGAACAAAGCACCACTGGCACCAGCACATAGCGCAAGGTCTGACGAGAAGCGACTCTGCGTGGTAGGGCGGATGGACAAAGAACAAAAGGGCATGGATTATTTGTTGCACATTCTTCAGGAAATGAGTGCTTCAACAGGCTTGCCCAGGCACACCTGGGTTTTCATAGGTGACGGACCGCACCTACCCGCCATCAAGCGCTTTGCAGAGCAATGCCAAAACCCCAATATGGTGTTTGAGATCCTTGGTTGGCGCAATGACAGCCAGGCTCTGATAAAAACATGTGATGCATTAGTGCTTACCTCCCGATGGGAGGGTATACCCACCGTGGTGGCTGAAGCACTGATGCTCAAGCTGCAGGTCTTTGCCTTTGATATTGCGGCTATTGATCGCCTGGTAACGGAGGATGAACGGGTGCCTTGTTTTGATACGTCGGCCTACGCCCGCAAAATTACGGACTATCTGCAGGTGGGGAACACCCAGGAGCTTGCACCAAGACCATATTTAGCAATGATGTGCGACGAAGCGCGATTCCAAAAAGAAGCCTGCGATGTGTACTGAGCGCATGCAGTAACAGAACTGCAGCGTCACGGGGGACTGTCGACAGTGACGCGCTTTAGGCTGTTGAGATGTCGTTTGTGTATAGCGTTCAATGAAATGATAAGGCTCGCAAACATGACCCCATCCGGATTGATAAAGTCTAGATTCAGGATCATGTTCAGCACGGCATTGATCATGGTGCACAGAAGTGCGATCTGCAATGAACTGTTCCGCATGTTCAAAGCCGTATATTTCCAATGCAGACTGATTTGATTGGAAATGAGCTTAAATGCGAAAGTCAAGTAAAGCAAAGCGCCTACTAAGCCGTATCGATAAGCGACGCCAACAATACCGATATCGTCAGCAAAAAAATATTTCCAAATCAATTTGGAGTCTGTAATGGTTGCAGCACTTGCCATTCCCATGCCCAAGAGCGGATATTTCTCAATGATTCCTAAAGCTTTTTTATAAGAGTCATAACGAACGTCTTTGCCGGCAGCATTTTCAATGGCTAGGTGGTCAAAGAAACCAACAATTCCGTAGGCTTGGCCCAAGATAATGATGGGCAGCAGCATCAAGAATAAGGGTGCCCGCCTCTTGTTTCTCAGCAAGAAGAAAAAAGCCACGGCACTGATCACAATGCCGGCATTCAAGGAGCGACTGGTATAGAGGTTCAATGACAGCACAACAAATGCGGAAAACATGAGCCAAGTACCCCGGTTTTCTTTGTCAGTGCCCAGTTTATGGAGGAACAGCGTAGCACTTATAACCATAACCTTAAATGGAATTTTCAGCCGGTAGCCCCTGTAATCAAAGGTCACAAGGCCGGCTTTCCAAGGATCATCGGAAACGAAGTAAGTAGGCAATGGCAGTGTGAAATATGAGAACAAATAGACGATGACGCTCCACTTCATGACCGAAATAATGGTATTTTCAATTTCCGAAATGGAGGTGCCACTAACGTAGAGAAAAACAATACAGGGACTGATGAGGTAGTTCAGGATTGCCCGGTTCGCCAATACGCTAGGAAGCATCGCCACATTGTTGTGATTGGAAAACAAATAGGCAGGAACCGTGGTTACCAGCGCTATACCCAAAAGCGGACCGAAAAACCAAAAGCTCCAACTGACAGAGCTATTTTTGACTTGGGCAGCAAAATAAGCCGTATAAAAAAAAAGCAATACGGTCACGCCCATGCTCAATTCTTGCAGTCGGTTGTAAAGAAAATACTTTCCCGATTGCAATCCGCCAAACAAGGCGATCCACAGCATTGCCTTTAAGATGGTTCTGTGACTTATAAGTGCCGAACTGCTCTGCAATCTGTCAGCACCCGGTTGCGTCTGTTCCATGCCGACAATCATACCTTCAGCACTCTAAATCGCACCTATCCTGCGCCGTAATAAGTGAATTCCTTGTTTGAGTAAAACCTTCACATACGATTTTGCCAATGCGGCCAAATAGGCGAGCGCATAGCCCAAGATGAAAATTGCGCAAATCTTCAAGAACCCGTCTGTCAACTGGGCGGTAATGAAGACGGCAGTTAGCAGCGTTAACTGGTGAATGACGTAAATTTCCATTAATTTGCTATGCAAGGCTGTCGTTAAGGCAAGCTTGATATTGGCATACCGACAAAACAAACCGTTCAGCCCGAAAATAACGGTCCAGGCAACGATGGTCTTGGTGATCGGCGGTGGCAGTGGCGGCAATTCAAAATGAATGGCCATGGCTATGAGTGCAAGTACTGACAGTGGCCAGGCGAGTGCCGCATTACGGATCAAGAAATCACGTCGATGCATAACAACGATGCCGACCATGTAATAACAGGCAAAAGATACCAGGGACGCTATATCGTTGAAAAAGTTGCGCTTCACCGGAAAATAAGGGCGCAGCAAGGCCTCGTTAACACATGAGATGGTGATTAAAAGTACAAACACATAGGCCATGTACCTAGGCTTCAACACCAAACCGATCTTCTTTGTGAACTCATATACAAGCTGGTGAACGGTTACAAAGAATAGGATATAACCCAGATACCACAGGTGGTACCACGACAATTGGCCTTTGAGAATATTTTCGAAATAGGTGGCGAAATACGACCATAAAACAGCGTCGGGGTTGGTATAGCGCTCGTGCAGGTAGTTGGCAGTGGCCACCAAAATCGGTGTTCCAATAATCAACATCGGAAGCAGTTTTTTCGCCGTTCGCGTGAATATGTTTTTGCGTTTGATGCTGATGCTGAAAGCTGCGCCGGAAATGAAAAACAACAGCGGTAGGCGCCAGCTGCTGATAATCTCTGCGCCCAATTGCGCGCCGGGCAAGTACGTAAGGTGGATTCCCCAGCCTTCCGGCGCGAATAGCTTAAGCGTATGGAACAACAACATCATGCTGAACGCCATAGCGCGCATGTTGTCGAGATAATGGAGGCGTGCGCCCACGCTTATTGCAAGCAAAGGAGTTCATTTTTCATCGAACCCAATACCTTTTCCCAGGTGTATTTCTCGCGCACTTTGTTGCGTGAACCTTGCTCCAGTACCTGCCAGGCTGTGCGATCGGTCAACAGGGTGTCAATGGCCTGCGCCATCTCGGTGGGCGTATCTGTGATAGCCAGTTCTTGCATATGTCGTGCATCAATGCCTTCGGCCCCAATGCTAGTGGTGACGATAGGCAGGCCGCGACACATGGAATTGAGTACTTTGACCTTGATGCCAGATCCAAAGCGCAGCGGAGCAAGGGACACACGCGCTTCATTGAACAGCGGCTCCAAATCCTTCACAAAGCCAGCAAAGACCACTTGGGGTAAGTGCCGGGCATCATCCAGCAAACGTTGGTCAGGTTTGCCGCCCACTATTTTGACCACTATGTCTGGATGCTTGGCCAGCACCAGGGGCAGCACTTCATTAAAGAACCACAGCAAGCCATCCACATTGGCTTCCCAATTCAGAGTACCCACATACAACAACACGGGCCGTGAATCTTCAAAGCGCAGTGAGGGCAGTACCAATTGGCTGTCATCGCCTAGGTGGTATGTCTCGCGGAACTTAGTTCGGTCCACGCCAATACTAACCAGTGTGTCAATATCGTTGGGCGACGCAAATACCCTATCCGCCCGCTCGCAAATCTTCTTTTCACTGGATTTGACCCGCTTACCCTCAGCCCAAGTGACCAACCGGTAGGGCCAGGAGGCATCCGAGCCCGCGTAGCGCTCCCACATCAAAAAGGTCGCGTTATGGGCATGGAAAATCACTTTGCCCCGGTAGTCATCTGGGAGGTATTGAGCGGACTCGTAGTGATCGACCAAAATCATGGCGTACTGATCGGCTACTGCAGCAACTTCGGACTTGAGTTGGCTTGAGCGATCGCGATACACATTCAGCGGCATACCCAAGGCATAACTAATGAGTAGATTCTTTGCGGAACGCGGAATCTCCACCGTATCGTGCAAGAAGTGCCGGAGCTCAACCTGTTGCTTCATCTCGTCTTGGTGCTCATTGCCATACCGGATAGGACAAGCCAGCCCCACATCAAATGTATTGGCCAAGTACTTCAGCATATTCCAGCTCTTCATTCGACCGCCACTGGTCGGTGGGTACGGCAACTCGATGGTGAGCATGAGCAACTTAGGGCGCACATTTTGCATGGTCAGAGTCCCAATTTTTGCATCACACGGCGGGTCACGGCACCCACAAGCTCCTTCAATTTATCCGCCCTGTTAGTCTCAATGCGGTACTTTTGCAAACGAACGGGCACCCAAGGAGATATGCGCTTCAGAATGTCTTGTGGCGTGATGCCGGTATTGCTCTGAATGGTGCAAAAGATACCGTGGTTTTGATCCGAAAAAAGTAGCTTGAAATCCAATGGAGCAAATTGATCAGACAGCCAAACATTCTGTGAGGCGTGCAAATACAAACCGTCAGGGCGGGGCGCAAGCGCATGAAATGCATCGATGCGCGCCTCGGACTCTAGATGTGTCCAGTACAAGGTGTATTCGGTCCAATTAATGGTGTAGCTGGACAGCAGAACCTCATACCAAGACTTTTTGAATTTATCAGAAATGCGTCTGGTTAATGCAATGCAAACTTCTTTTGACAATATCTCGGGCGTAACACACAGCCCAGTAGTTACCATTTGGGGCTCAACCCCTAGTATTTTTGCGGAGCTTTCCCACCAATCGACGTGATCCTGCTTAGGCTCTGTTTGCACCAAAGACTTGCCATCGATAATCAAATCGTCATAGCCGAACGCTTGTGTGGCAAACATGTCGGGATCGAATACGATGAAAAAATCATTCTCAACTAATTCTGCGCAAAATAATTTGATGATCTGCTGACGGTGCCAAGGACGCACCTCGTACCATTTATTAAATTCTTTAAATTTTTCGAGGTACTTGTCTTCAGACACCAATCGGATCGGAAAGTCACTCCATGCGCGTGCATGGTTGGCAATTTCTTCCTCTTCTTCGGGAGGGACAATGATAATGAACTCTGATATGAGGTCTTTGTCCATGAAGCGGCGCAACGATTCAAACAAAATATCACAGCGACCGACGTTGTGGGGGTAGTGGCGGCCCTTGATTTTGAGCGCCATGATGGCGCTGATTTGCTTCATGGTGGTCAAGCCAGTGTCCTCTAAAGTAAAGTCTTTGAGATTCTATTTCTGGCCATTTCGACATTGTGGACAAATTGTAAATTCGCCAGAGGTATGCGTCGTTGGGGGATCAAATTCATTTACGATGCAACCCACGTAGCCTGCCGCCACCAGCAACACCCATTGGAGTCAATGTGAGCCCTTCCCTGCGCATCATTGGATATGCCACATTAATGGGTCCACCGCAGGCCTTGTACTTGCATCGCTCAGCCCAAGGGACGCATTCCGAATTGGATGGCTTGCCACTTTGGCTGGTTCTATTCACTGAGTTTTTGCTGCGCGCAACCGTCTTCACGCTGGGCGTTTTTTTAGTTGGCGAATGGATGGGGGCAGAAATTTTCCATCTTTATCGGGTGGCTTATTTCGCTATAGCCATAGCAGTCTGCGGCGCAGTTCACACGGTGATTTACTACCTCACCCTGGGTGTGGGGGCCAAATACTGGCAGTTTTCAACGATGCAGCGCCTGTACCGTTTTGGGCGCAACCTGACCTATTCGGTGGCGCCAGCATTGGTGGCGGCCTTGGCGACACTGGTGTGGCAAGACCTGCACCACATACCACTGTTTGATGGCGAAACGGTATGGCGTACTTCCGCTGCGGTATGGGGGCTGTTCATGTTGCTAGGCGTCTGTGAGGCCGTGTTTGTCAAGCGCATTCCGACCGGCCTGGAGCGCGACGCCGCCTTGCTGCAATCCGGCCGCTAGTGAGTTTGCAGCTCGTATCTCACTGCACGTGCCCCGGTCAAAGGCGCTTTAGTCGGCAATGTTCAGTGTCACCCTGCGGTTCTTGGCGCGCCCCATTTCGCTCTCATTGCTGGTGGCAGGCTCTTGCAGTCCGCGCGCCTGGATGGTGATGCTGCGCTGGTCCACGCCATAAGCTGCGAGCAGCCTAGATACCGTCGCCGCTCTACGCTCAGATAAGAATTGGTTGTAGGCACTGGTGTGGCGACTGTCCGTATGGCCAACCAATACAAACTTGCGTCCCTGCGCTGGGTTGACCTGGCCCATGAATTGAGACAAGCGATCCAACTCGGATCGGGTTAGCTGATCGGCATTGGTGTCAAAGTAGACGATCATTTCTTGCGGGCTCACAGTCGCCTGCGGGGTCCTATTCGGCTCCTTCAGGACAGCTACTTCGTACCACTGCGAAGGTGACCATGTGTTGCGATGTACCGTAGAAGCGACCATCACCGGATCGCTATGTGAAAAAAGCACTTGATCCTGCTCCGACGGAGCAGTCGGCAGCCCTGAACAGGCGCTCAAAGCAATGAGGCTGGGTAAAAGGACACAGGTTCTAAGGGCGTACATGATAAGTGCTTTGAGTTTGAAGTGTGTCGAGAGTCACTGTCTAGCGGACGTCAGCAACGGATAGTGCCTCGCGAACAACGCCGCAAAGTTTAATGTACCGAAGAAACACCTTGATGGTTACCGCGAGTTGCAGTTGCAAATAAATGAACGGACTGCTGTTGCGTATGTGTATGTGGTAGCTAGGCGAAAAACACGCTCTCAATGCTGCAAACTTCGGCCATGTGCAGCATGACATTCGGACTGCGCTTAGGTCGCCCCTGTGAGCAGCGAAGTCTAGGCAAGTGTTTTTAAACATGCTGGTGGCTCCGAACTAGTTCCAGTGCCGTGCCCGTACCAGCCAGACTCAAAGAGGCCAGTTCGACCCAGGTGCCGATGTTGTGATCCATCCAGATGGCGTTGAGTACAAGATCAGTGTAGTGAAAGGATACATAGTTCAGCAAGTGCACGGACAGGGTCCCGCTGGCGCCAGCCAGAATTACGATGCGTAGGACGTCGATGCCGGCGGCTTCCTTGAGCAGCTTCCAGCTGACCACGAGCAGCAAGACCAATACCAGCAGTACGGCGAACTGCAAGGGGCGGCGTTCGTCATAAGCATCATGGACACGGGCATATTCGCGCGCCCAGTGGAGCCACAACTCATCCCCCTGAAACAGAGCGCTAGTCGCTGCCAGAAGATACAGCGCACCGAGTTGCAACCACAGCAATCGTAACTCCCGCTGTATACGCGGCACCAGTCTGGGCAAACCACCCAGATAGGCACAGATCAGAGCTGCCAGTGTATAGGCCAAAAAACGGAACCAGTCGCCGGACATATCTGCTCCAGCCTTTGCTACGAGGGCTTGTAGGGTGTCGGTCACGCGGATGCACCCTGCATACGGGGGGCACTCAGCATATGCTCATCAGGCACCCATTCCTGCAGTACTGTGAGATGTTGCAAGCTAGAGAGTTGCAAATAACCCCTTGCCGATGAGCTTTCTTCTTTGGCGCGCCAGACCCACTCCAGACCGAGGCGCCGCAGCCAAAGCGGTGCGCGTTTGATATTACCTGCGACAAAATTGATAACTGCGCCAAGGTGGCGAAGGCGATCGAACGATTCGGCGCCGCTGACGCGCTCACAGATAGGAATACTCAACCGCTTGGCCACCCATACCAAGGGCATACCTTCAGCCAAGCTGGGGTAACCCATGCACACCGACTCCAGGCAATCAGGCTCATTTGGGCTGGCCATCATGAATTTCAGGTTTGGTGTGAAGGAAAAGCACTTTTCCATGAAAATTGCGTCAATCGGCAGTCCCCTCCCGCAGTGGGCATTTCTGAAAAAGTCGGTCAACTCGGTTCTCTCATCGATTACCACACAAAGACTCCGTGGCAACTAACGATTGAAGCGGACTTCGATCTACAGTGTGTTGCGGGATTGTGACTTCTACCGAATTAAACCGAGGAGCAAGGGCTGAACCAAATGACCACGATGGGCGACTCAATTACCTTGGCAACGGCCGCTTCTGTAAACGGCGCGAACGAGCGTGATTGCGAGGAATGCTATCCCCGCCGGCGTATTAAAGTACGGCTGCTTTGTCAAATGCCAGGGCGCAAATTCGGGCAATTTCTTCGGCCAGACTCGCTAAGGCCCCACTCGCATCAGATTCAAACTGTGCAGCGTCCATAGCAACTCGAGCACGGGCACTTAGCACCGTAAAGCCATAGCCACCCGCAGCACCCGTCAATTGATGCAAAGCCACATAGCGAGCGCGCTGATCTGGCGCTTGTTGAATTTCGCGCAAACGTTGTGGAAGTCCACCCACAAATGCCCGCTGAATTTCGCAAAACTGTGCTGCAAAGGCAGGATCCAGTCCTTCAGGCGGATTTACCACGTCCGCCCTCCCAGAACACACGAATACTTTGCGGTAAAGAAACCGGATCAAAGGGCTTCACTATGATGCCCGTTGGAACGAGCTCCAGCAATGCCGCCACCTCGTCCTTCATTGCCTTTGCCGTCAGAAAAACGATGGGCACCCCCTGCATCACGGACAACTCCCGTAGCTTTGGCAGCGTTTCCGGCCCACTCATACCAGGCATCATGACATCCAGCAACACCATTTGCGGCTTGAACGACTCCACACATTCCAGCGCCTGCAATCCGCTCTCGCACAGGCAAACACTAAAGCCACCCATACGCCCCAAACTGAAATCTAGGATCATGCGAATATCCGGGTCGTCTTCAATGCACATGACGCGTTCAAATAATTCCATGACCCTATCCTTCGACCTGTTTGTTCAACAATGCCCTGGCCTTGCCCACCACTTCCAGACGCGTCGCCTTAGTCGCCGAAAGCCAGCCCATGCCATAACGCGCAGCAAAGGCAGAATTGAGTGAATCACTCATCACAATGACGCGCTGCGGTGTCAGCATATGCTTCAAGCGGTTGCAAAAATCATTTGCGGAACCCTGTGCCTGTGGATTTGCCAATAACACTGTGGGCAGTCCCTGGCGTCTAATCAACGCTTCTGCTCCGGCCAGGTTATTGGCCACGTCCACACTACCCAATTCTGCCAACCAGTCGGCAATGCGTTCTTGCAATTGCCGGTCCTGCGCTACACACAATATCCACGGTCCCATACCAGCCGAATCCAAGCGGGGCAGACACACGCTAAATGTGGATCCACCGCTGACACCCGAGTCAGCAGTCACTACGCCACCCATTTTATTTACCAAAATGCGAGTGATGTAGAGGCCCAATCCAGTCCCACTCACAGCACGCCGGTCAGACGCGTCAGCCTGAGAGAACTTTTCAAACATCTTATTCTTGAAGGCCGGATCAATACCCGGGCCCTCGTCCACAACATCCACCTGTACCTCATTCGGGCGTTGTTGGAGCAAAACACGCACGGTCTTTCCCTTGGGTGAGTGTTTAATGGCATTGGACAGCAAATTGGCCATAACTTGCAGAAAGCGATCCGGGTCAATCTGAACGCGACAAGAGCGAGCATCATCGTCAAACGCCAGCGAAACCAGTCCACGCTGTGCATAGGTCGAGTTTGCAGTCAGCGCCTCCCGTATGAGTGGCGCAAGCTCTACGGGGCGCAAATTAAGCTCCATGCGGTTGCCTTCGAGCTTAGTCAAGTCAAGCACATCGTCGATTAACTTACTTAAGCGGTCGCCATTGCGCTTAGCCACTTGCAAAAGTTCCAACGCCGCAGCGGGCATCGCACCTCCGGCACCGACTGCCAACAACCCCAATGCACCCAAAATGGAAGTGAGTGGGGTACGCAGCTCATGACTAACGGTAGCTAAAAACTCATCTTTCATACGCTCAATACGCCGCGACTCGCTCAGGTCATGCAGGGCGATAGTGCAAAACTCTTGGTGCCCCATACTCCAGCGGTTGTGAGACTGCGAAAAAAGAATTTTTGACTGATGACTTGGTCCGAGGTCCACCTCTGATCCACTCAACAACTGATTCAACTCCATTCCAGTGAGCGCCTTAAGCTCCATTCCAGACGTATCTAAACCGTCTTCCAGCGCAAACAACGCGCGTGCAGCACGATTGAGTTCGCAAACCCGCCCATCAGCATCAATAGTGATAATGGCATCTGCGATATGCTCATGAATCGCATGTTGACGCTGCGCCATCAAGGCTAGTTTGACCTGCATATCCAGAATACGCTGGTATTGCCTCAGCTTGGCGCGCAAAATCGATGGGCTCACAGGTTTAAGAAGGCAATCGGCGGCACCACTGGCAAGTGCATGGGCAAAGTGCTCGTCACCCTGCAAGGCCGACAACACAATGACCGGCAACCATTTACCAGTAACGTGTTGGCGTACAGCACGGGCAACTTCAAAGCCATCCATGCCAGGCATCAGTAAGTCCAGCAGCAACACATCAGGATAATGAACATCGATCAAGCGCAAAGCTTCTTCGCCGCTTGCGGCCTCAATGGCCTCGTGGCCAAGCTCGCGCACCAAACGCATCAGTTCCAGACGGCTGGCTTGTATATCGTCAGCGACAAGGACTTTGAGTGAATCTTGAACTGGAATGTTTGAATCCATGGCTGGTCTTTTTAGAGTTGTCGCGAATTCACAATCCGGTCACAAGTTTGCATCGTCGCTGGTCTGTAATCTGGATAATAAGTTGAATGTAACCGCATCATGAGTGCCTCAAATTATGAAAAACACAGAACTCCCCAAGATTCCTAGCCAGCGCACCAACCAGTTTCAGGCAGCTTGGAAACGCGTGGTGTGGCGCATCAAAGTCAGCAGCGTACGGGTGGTGAAGCGCACAATCGATATATGCGTCGTGATTCCGGCACTTTTATTGCTTAGCCCCTTATTTTTGGTGGTGGCATTGTGTATTCGGCTATACGACGGCGGGCCGGTGCTCTATTGGCAAAAGCGTATTGGTCTGCGTGGGCGCGAATTCGCTTTTCCTAAATTCAGATCCATGTGCGTTGATTCAGATGCTGTCCGCGCCAAGATTCTCGCCATGAATCAACACGGTGCAGAAGGCGTAACCTTCAAAATGAAGCGAGACCCTCGCATCACCCCAACTGGCCGCATAATTCGCCGATTTAGCATCGACGAGCTACCGCAACTTTGGTGCGTACTCACCGGCAAGATGACCTTGGTCGGCCCGCGCCCACCGATACCCTCTGAAGTGGCCAAATACAGCTTGCGTGACCGCGAACGCCTCGCCGTCATCCCGGGGCTTACCTGTTTCTGGCAAGTCAATGGCCGCTCAGAAATACCCTTTGATCAACAAGTAGAGATGGACATCGACTACATCCATCAACGCTCGCTATGGACCGACATAAAGGTGCTATTTAAAACCATTCCAGCGGTTATTTTTGGCCGTGGCGCGTACTAAGTTGCTTTAACTGCAAACCTTCATAAACCTCCATGCAAGACACCTCACAATCTGGCTCCCCTGCTACTCGCATCGTGTTGTTCATGACCCAGGAACGCGCAGTAGATGTGCCAGCAGCGGACCATCTACTAGCCTGCATGCTTCCACTGGGCACTGCCAGCTTTGCCGAGCGCGTGATGGACAGCTGCGCACTGGCTGGTGTGCGACAAATTGACCTCGTTGTTAGCGAACATCCAGAGGTACTGCGTGCTGCACTTCAAGACGGCGCACCTTGGGGCATACAGCTTAACTGGCACCACGCTAGAGAGTCTGCATCCCCCTACAACGTACTACGCGGCATGGGCCTAAAACCCCATGAACATATTGTTGTTGGCCACGCACACCAGTGGGTAAGCAGCCGCATCGTGCGCGAGCTCATGCAAGCAAGCGGTGCAGCGATGTGCGTCACTGCAGACGTAGTTTGGACGGGCTGGTTCAGCGCCTCTACCGATGCACTGCTGTCGATCGGCCACTACGCAGACTACGCCTCACTGGCAGAGCGCGCTCGCAACATGGAAGGGGCTCGTTGCGTAATGGCGGCACCCACGGATTTTGCCCAAAATTTGTGCGCGGCTGACTTATTGGCATCACAACAGCACGCGCTCGACGGCACACAGGAAGCAGCCATTCCCGCATCTTGGCTGCGTATGCCCTGGGGCGCTGCCAGTCCCGATGCCGTTATTGCTGCCGATGCCAACATCCTTGGCCCGGTGCTTGTGGGTGCGGGGTGTGTAGTCGAGGCGGGTGCCGAACTGGGCCCTGCTACCGTTTTGGCGTCCGACGTATTTGTCGCCAGCGGTGCGAGCGTACGTCACTCGTTGGTCATGGCAAACACTTACGTGGGGGGGCAAATTACACTAGAAAACGCCCTCGCCCAAGGCAACTCCATTCAGAGTTTGCGTTGGTCTGTGCGTACCGTACTCAGCCCCCACGATGCGCTAATGGTGCCCCTTCGCACAAAAGACACCATCACTACGCCCTGGGCTTCACGTTTTATTGCGGTGCTAACTACCTTGGCCATGTTGCCCTTACTGCTGCCAGCGGTGGTGCTACAAAAGCTAATGACAGGCAACGCATTTTGGCGCAGCGAGCAAGTAGTTCAATCACGCGTATCTGGGCAAGACAATCTTATACATCAAACAGTGCGGCAGCCTTATAGCCAGCATGTGCTGGACCGGTGGATTGCCCACTTTGGAGCAATGCTAGACATCGTACAAGGGCGGCGGAACTGGTTCGGTTTGCGCCCACGGCTTGAGTCGGAGTGGTATACCCTCGGAAGTGATTGGCAAGAATTGTTCAGCCACACTGCCATCGGTCTATTCCACGCACCCGCTTGGAGTGAACATAGCAACAACCTCGACAACGAAGCCTACGCAGCAGCCGATGCCTTCATGGCTGTGCAGTCTACGATGAGCGGGCGCGTCAAAATCCTCTACAGCCACATAACCCGCTAAAGTTACTAGCTCGCTACTCTAACGCTAACCTTAGCACCGGAGCAAACTACCACTATGGACATTTACTGGATCGAGGGACACGCACAAGATTGCGCCCCTAAAACCGGCAACCTCACCCAACAGGGTGCCACGCTGCACATGGTGGATTCTGTAGCTCACCTCGCAACCAGTTTGGCCGCGGGTGCCAGCCAAGCCGTACTGGTAATAGCGGATATGGAAGCCGCAACAAGCGAAACCATGCAAACCTTAAGCACTTCCAGAGAAGGCGGCATGAACTCCTTAGGCTTGGTCGTGTTAGCCGATGACGCTACCGAGGCTACCTTGTGCACTTGCATACGCTCTGGGGCGATTGACATGGTGCCACTACGCTATGCCTGCGATTACCTAAACGATCTGCTAAAAAAGCACATCACCCCGCAGGGCACACTCCGGGAAGACCCAAACAACATGGTGGCGGCAATTGACGGCCATGGAGCCATGGCGCGCATCGCCTCAGACCATGATTTTTTCGGAAGTTTACTGCGTACTTTTTTTGACGAATTGCCAGAGCGGCGACAACGGCTGCATGATGACTGGAGTCAAGACACGACCCAAGTAAAACATAGTAGCCACTCGCTCAAAGGGCTAGCGCTAACCCTCGGGCTAGGGAGTATGGGAAAGGTTGCAGCGCAGGCTGAGACACTCGCCTCTGAGCCGGGTGCAACGTTAGATGCAGCGCTGCTACTGCAACTGGAGGGGGAAATACTGTCAGCAAGACTACAGATATTGCGCTGGCTTTTTGCGTATTCAGACTACGCTGGAGTTACGCCATGACACCCTCTCTTTTCTTCCAATTGCACATATTGGTAGTCGATGACGAGGCTATTGCACGCTTGATACTGAGTCGTCCGCTATTGGAACTGGGCCACCGTGTAGAAATGGCAGCCAGCGGCAACGAAGCGTTAAAGGTTTTAGAAAAAAGCAAAGTCGACCTCATCTTGTTAGATATCGGCATGCAAGACGGTGACGGATTTCTGGTACTTGAGTCATTGCGTGACAAAGAAGAGCTGCGCTGGGTTCCCATCATCGTGACCTCGGGGCACCAGTCTGAGGTACAAATCAACCGCGCATTAGAGCTGGGCGCGGATGATTACATGACAAAGCCCCTCAACATTGCCTTTTTGCGCAACAAGATTCGCAACTTCCAGCGAGTCATTTCACTGCAAAAACAAAACTTGCAGCTGCTAGAAAGCGTCACGCAAAAGCAAAAGTCGCTAGAAGACCGCATTGCAATGGAGTTTGAATACAGCTCTCGCATTCAAAAAACTCTATTGTTCGGCAGTATTCCGGTGGCACCTGGCGGCTTATTTACGTCGGCTCGCGCCCAGGCAGCACAAGGCATCAACGGTGATTTCATTGAATTCATATCGGTCTACCCGGATTCAGTGGACATCATCATCGGGGACGTGATGGGCAAAGGCCCGTTGGCCGCCATTCTGGGTGCCGACGTAAAACTGCAGGTGCAACGACAGATATCGAATCACTTGAGAAGCGCTAGCGACAGGCGTTTTTCTGTGGCAGAAATTGTCAACGGAATCCACGCCTCGCTCACCCCTAAATTAATTGAGCTGGAAAGCTTTGTTACCTTTTTGTACGCCCGACTGGACAAAGTCGCCGGCACCCTGACGGTGGTGTGTTGTGGTCACACGCCGGTAATCATTTTGAATGACGGTCAAACCAGCTTATTTGGCACGCCCAACTTGCCTTTAGGCGTGTTGGCTGACGAGGTGTATGGCGAGCAACAATGCACCCTCCAACCCGGCGCCTCCATGATTTGCTACTCCGACGGCCTGTCTGAGGCCAAAAATGCTGCCGGCGAGGCCTATGGCGAAGAACGACTCATGCAAGAACTCTCGCCCTACCACGAAGCACACTGGGGTGCCAATACACTGGTGGAATTGGTCAATGCATCGGTACTGCGTTTCATCGGTGAACGTCCACTGTCTGACGACATGACTCTAGTGGTCGCCAAAGTACCAGAAGCGGGAGCGTTGCCCAGCCGCCTGTGCCTGCCACGCGCGCTTGACCGCATCACAGCGCTACGCGGCTTTTTAGATCAATTCGCCACCGAGGCACAGTTGCCTGACGAAGTCATTGACCGATTAGTTCTAGTAGCAGTTGAAAACTTTACCAACACCGTACGACACTCCAGCAGTGAAGTAGCGAACTCCGTTTTGGAACTGCAGATTCGCAAAGTGGGCAACACCGTTTGGTTGCTCATGGAGGCCCTGGGGCCTTACTTCGACCCGATCCGCGAAACCATTGAACCAGAAGGTGAGTTCGACCTAACCCGAGAAGGCGGCTTTGGTCTTCACATCATCAACGCAATGACCGATGATTTCCGATATTCACACGCAGCGGGCGTCAACAAAAGCGAATTTGGCTTTCACTGTCCGATTTAAATGAGGGCGTGTGTAGTTTTTCAGCCCTCTTCTTTTCAGCCCACTATGCAGGCATAGCATAGACTGGAAAAGGTATCACTCACTCCATCACCAAGTGCGACACGCATGAAAGCGCAAGGTAGCGGCGAATGGAAATAGGAGCGCCCACTAGGCGCAGGCTCAAGTTGCGTGTTGCCAGGGACTGCTCTAGCAGCAACAGCAAGCCGACGAAAGCGCTGTCGATGCTGCTGACTTCGGCCATATGCATATCCACAGGGGTGCCAGCCTCTTGTGCACGAGTAAATGCCTCACGAACGGGTGTTAGGTTGGTCGTGTTCCAAGCGCCGCTCAGACGCATTACGCTCGTAGTTGACTGAACCTGAAAATCGACCGATGCACTGCGCAATGCATCAGCACTGGGCTTTCGGGTGGCTTGGTACCAAGCCAAAGGCAAAACGCGTGTGGCCAGCAGGCGCAAGAAAGACAACCCGTCGTTGGCGTAACGCTTCACCAGCGTACTTTCTTCTTTGGCGCGCCATACCCACTCAAGGCCGGAGCGTTGCATCCAGCTCGGTGCGCGCTGAACACTACCCGCCACGAAATTAATGACCGCACCCAGATGCCCAATCACAGGCGCATTGATACTGTTGTGGTTGCGGCATATCCAATCTTGGCCTTTGGCTGCACCTAAGGACACCACCACCATGTCGGGTTCGCTTAGATTAATGCATTCAAGAATATCGTCACGAGACATTTCTTCGTTGTTGACGAATCCCGGATAAATATAGCCTGTAGGCAACACTCCCACCGACTGGTCACCAATGGCCAAGCATGCAGTTTGCCCAACGCCTTTGGGGCCACCAAAGAAGAAAACGCGCCATAAACTCTCAGTTTGTTTGCATAAGCGATCAAACAAGTCAGAGCCGCTGACGCGTTCCCGAATGGGTATGTCCAACATCTTTGCCACCCATACCAATGGCATACCGTCAGCCAGGCAGAGGTTGCTCATGCAAACCGATTCGCGAAACATCGGTTGTTTTTGGCTTGCTATAACGAAATTGAGGTTGGGAGTGGAAAAAAAACACTTTTCACGGCTGATGCGCGCATTTTGTAACACGCGCACCGCCTGGTCCATGGACATTGCATCAATTGGTAAACCCATGACACAGTGAACATTTCGGAAAAAGTCAGCCATTTCAGTTCTTTCGCTGGTTGCCACGCAAGGGTTGTCGTGGAGTTCAACGATTGGAACGGATCTCAACGGCCAGTGTGTTGCCGGATTGTGACTTCCGGGCACGCTGGCCAGTTGAGGTGCGCTCAGGAAGTGCGGCCGTAGGCATCCTCAAAACGTACGATGTCGTCTTCGCCCAAGTAACTACCCGATTGCACTTCCACCATCTCCAGGTCTACACGCCCAGGGTTTTCCAGACGATGAGTAGTGCCCAGTGGGATGTAGGTGGACTGGTTCTCAGACAACAGCAAGGTCTCATCACCCTTGGTGACTTTGGCTGTACCGCTGACCACGATCCAGTGCTCAGCGCGGTGGTGGTGCATTTGCAGCGACAAGGTAGCACCGGGCTTGACCACAATGCGCTTGACCTGAAAACGCGCGCCGTTGTCCACGCTGTCGTACCAACCCCAAGGGCGATAAACCTTGCGGTGCATTTGGCCTTCAGAACGGGAAGCGGCTTTGAGTTGGTCAACGATCTTCTTGACGTCTTGGGTCTTGTCTTTGTGCGCCACCAAAATGGCATCCACTGTTTCAACCACCACCAAATCCGACACGCCCACACAAGCAATCAAGCGGCTGTTAGACATGGCCAGCGTGTTGGTGCTGCCTTGCATCAGCACGTCGCCACGGGTCACGTTGCCATTGCCGTCTTTAGGTAGCACCGCCCACAAAGCCTCCCATGCACCCACATCGGACCAGCCCGCGTCCAGCGGGAGTACCACGGCATCTGGCAGGGTAGAGCCAGCGGGCTTGCCGGCAATGCGCTCCATGACGGCATAGTCAATTGAGTCGCTGGGGCATTTGGCAAATTCTTCTTTACCCATACGTACAAACTCGCCGTCGGTCTTGCCATTCGTCCAAGACAGCTGGCATGCGGCATGAATGTCGGGACGGCATTGGGCGATGGCGGCAAGCCAAACGGAGGCCTTGACCATAAACAGGCCGCTATTCCACAGATAGCCGCCTTCAGCGATATAGCGCTGTGCAGTAGCTGCGTCTGGTTTTTCAACAAAGCGCTGGATTAATTTGGCGTCTATGCCTTGTGCCCCCACATCGGCACCAGCCTGAATGTATCCATAACCCGTCTCTGGCGCGCTGGGAACAATACCAAACGTCACCACCGCACCACCTGCGGCGAGTTGGGCACCTTGGCGCACCACGGCCTGAAAGGCCGCGACGTTGGTAATAACGTGGTCTGCGGGCATGACCAATAGCACCGGGTCTGCACCACCCACCATTGCAGCCAACGCACCAATGGTCAGCGCAGGCGCAGTGTTTTTGCCCATAGGCTCTAGCACCAAGGTGCCGGGCGTCCCCATAAGACGCAATTGCTCGGCAATGACGAAGCGGTATTCTTCGTTGCACACCACCATGGGGGCGTCCAGCTCTGCGCCTTCAATGCCTTGCAAGCGTCGCACGGTGGCTTGCAGAAGTGAATCGTTGTCTACCAATGGCAGCAGTTGCTTGGGGTATTTTTCGCGAGACAAGGGCCACAGACGCGTGCCTGAGCCGCCGGAGAGAACGAGTGGTTGGATGTGCATGATGGGCTATTGGAGTTGGAGTGGTGAAAAGTAAATTAGATTACAACTCGGTGTGTTCGGCAATGGCATTGGCCAAATATTCGATTTTTTGCTGCATGTCCTCGTCGGTGTCTGCGTGGTTGCGGGCGATTGCAGCGAACTCTGAACTGACGGCCATGAAGGCATCCACCACATCGGGGTCGAAGTGGGCCCCGCGCTCACCAGCGATGACCAACACGGCGGCGTCGTGAGAGATACCATCTTTGTACACCTTGTTTCCAATAAGCGCATCGTACACGTCGGCCAGCGCCACGATGCGCGCAGACAAGGGAATAGCAGCGCCTGCCAGCCCCTGGGGGTAGCCTTTACCGCTCCATTTTTCGTGGTGAGAAAGCGTGAGCTCTTTGATCAATTCCAACAAGGGCGACGCACGGCCCAAGGTTTTTTCGGCCTGCACCACCGCAGCGTGGCCCAATGTGGGGTGGGTGCGCATAATGGCCAGCTCGTCCGGCGATAAGCGGCCAGGCTTGAGTAAAACACGGTCGGGGACGCCCACAGTGCCCATGTCGTAAAACGGGACGCTAGACACCAGTGCCTCGATATGGGCCGGCGTCAATGCGCCCGCGTGAATGGATTGGCTGGCAAGTTGACTGGCCAGCAGACGCACGTAGCGCTGTACGCGGACCAAATGGCTTTCGGTATCAGAGTCGCGCAGTTCTGCCAACGTGGCCATGGCAAATAGCAACACCTGCTGCGCGTGCAAAGCGTCAGTAGAGTTGTTGCTGACGGGGGGCTGGGCTAGGTGCATCAAGTTTCTCCTTGGCAAACTAAACATGTGACAGTCTGGCTATTCTGCCATCGCAAGCCGCTAACAAACCCATACCGTGTTGCGGTTTTCCGCTTGCAACACAGTCAAGGGGCGCAGCTACGGCCAGATTGCCAACTGAATAGTAGTCATCTGTGTCTGTGGCCCTTGTACAGCTTACGTAGACAGCTATTTTTTTTATAGCAAAATTAGCGGCTAACTCCGGGCGACAAGCGATCGATCAGACCATTGAGCTCGTCTAGCGAGCCAAACTGGATCACCAGCTCGCCCATTTCCTCAAAGCGGCCGTTGCGCTTGACGCGCTTTTTGATGTGCACGTCCACCTGCGCCATCAGCAGGTCAGACAGCTCTTCTTCCACGCGTTTCAAGTCGCGGGACTTTTCTTTTTTTGGTTTTTGCGGGGTCAGCGCAAACTCGGCGCTGAGCTTTTTGACCAGACTCTCGGATTCGCGCACCGACATTTTCTTGGTGGCAATCTGGGTGGCAGCGGTGATCTGGGTGGCGCGGTCCAGCGCCAGCAAGGCACGGGCGTGGCCCATGTCGATGTCCCCTGCCATCAGCATGGTTTGCACGGGGTCGGCCAAGTTCAACAGGCGCAGCAGGTTACTGGCAGCGCTGCGCGAACGGCCCACGGCTTGTGCAGCGGTTTCGTGCGTCAGGCCGAATTCTTTGATTAGGCGCTGCAGACCCTGCGCTTCTTCTAGCGGATTGAGGTCTTCGCGCTGGATGTTTTCAATCAGCGCCATGGCGGCAGCGGCCTCGTTGGGCACATCGCGCACCAGCACTGGCACGCTGTCCAGCCCAGCCAACTTGGCCGCACGGAAACGG
>JBEANP010000003.1:0-24662 GCA_041165385.1 Pseudomonadota bacterium
GACACCAGGGTTGGCGCGCAGAGCAGTTTCCACGCCGTTTTGGGCCATGGTTTGGTCCCATGTTGTGGATACTTCAACTACTTTGACGTTTTTGCGCTTGGCGTTCAGGCCATCCAAGAAGCCTTTTTTACGCTCTTGGCCGGTGGACTGACCCAAATCACCAGTGATGTAGATCACGGTGTCGCCGTCTTTGACTTGACCAGCAGCCCAGTCACCTTGGACCATGGCGGCCTTGATGTTGTCGGTAGCCACGTACGAAGTGATCTTGGCACCAGTGATACCTGTATCCACAGCCACAACCTTGATACCAGCGGCCAATGCCTTGTTGATAGCGGGTGCAATACCAGCGCTGTCCACAGGCGCGATAGCAATGGCGTTCACCTTGCGGGTGATCATGTCTTCAACGATGGCCAATTGCTTGGACAACTCACCTTTTTCAGCGGCCAATTCGATGAATTTCACGCCCTTGGCTTGACCAGCTTTCTTGGCGCCGCCGTTGATTAGCGTCCAGCCTTCGTTGGTGTTGCCGTTGGTGATATAGGCCACGGTGGTTTCGGCCATAGCGGCAGTCATCAGACCGACTGTTGCCATTGCAATGGCCAGACGGCCCATAGTGCGCTTGATGCTCATGTGTATCTCCAAGTGTTTAAGTTAGGGTTAGCAGCGCTGAATGTTTAAGGCGACCCGTCGCTTGCTGGGATTGGATTAAATCAGAATCTCGACTAATTAAACCTAGTAGTTTTACTAATATGATTTTTGCTGGAACATGGCATGCTTGCAGCCACTTCTGCTATTGAGATTGCATCCATGACCTCTACCCAACCCGTGCTGCGCATCAGCGGCCTGACCAAACACTACGGTGGCGTCAAAGCGCTTACAGGCGCAAGCTTTCAGCTTTTGCCTGGTGAGCACGCTGCCATCGTGGGCGACAACGGCGCGGGCAAAAGCACTTTTGTGCGTCTGATTACTGGGGCCGAGCGCCCCAACGAGGGTGAAATTAGCCTGGACGGCCAAACCGTGCACTTCGACTCGCCCCTGGATGCCCGCGAAAAGGGGATTGAAACCGTCTACCAAACGCTGGCACTGGCCGAAGACCTGGATGTGCCTGCCAACATCTTCCTGGGCCGCGAAATCACACGCCTGAACCTGGGGCCGCTGTCTATCCTGAACCACAAGGCCATGCGCGAAAAATCCACTGCCATGCTGTCCACCACTGGAGTGAAAATTCAAGACATGTCGGAGAGCCTGCGCGGCATGTCTGGCGGACAACGCCAATGTGTGGCCATTGCACGTGCTGCAGGTTTTGCCAAAAAGCTCATCATTCTGGACGAACCCACCGCCGCATTGGGTGTGGCTGAAACCGCGCGTGTGGAGCAAATCATCAAGGGGCTGAAACAGCAAGGCATTCCGCTCATCATCATTAGCCACAACCTGCGCCAGGTGTTTGACTTGGTAGACCGCATTTGGGTGTTCCGCCAAGGCCGCATCATCTGCAGCCGCCTAACCCGTGAAACCAACCCCGAAGAAATCGTGGGTCTGATTACCGGCGCGATCGACCCCGCCAAACTGCAATCACAAGAGGCCGTGGCATGCTGAAAGGAATCGACCCTCTGTTGACCCCCGAGCTGCTAATGCACTTGTGCGCCATGGGCCATGGTGAATGGGTTGCTGTGGTGGATGCCAACTTCACTGCGGACTTTTTGAGCAACGGCAATCCGGTAGTGCGCCTGCCGGGCCATAGTTTGGAGCGCGTCTCCAAGGCAGTGCTGTCGGTAATACCACTGGCGGTAGACGTGCCCTGCCCTGCAGCCTACATGCACTCATGCCATACCGCGCAAGACCACCGCACGCTGGCGCAGCAGTCATTGGTAGATATGTTAGTCGAAGACGGCCTGTCAAGCGACAAAATAGAGCCTGTAGAACGCTACGCTTTTTATGACAAGATCAAGGGTGCAAGCCTGATTGTGCAGAGCGGCGAAGCCACGGCGTACGGCAACGCCATGTTCTGCAAAGGCGTCATCCTCAACTAATTTGGACTAGTGCGAATCGCTTTGACAACTGAAACTTCCTTTACCCGCGATCCGCGCCAAATGCGCGGCTCCAACCACACAGGAATGCGCCAGTTCAACGAGCGCATTGTGCTGCAGGCTATTCGCCACCACGGGGCCATTGCCAAGGCCGATATTGCGCGGCTCACGCAGCTTTCTTCGCAAACCGTGGCCATCATCGTCAGCCGCCTGATTGACGATGGGCTGCTGCTCAAACAAGACCGCGTGCGCGGCAAAATCGGCCAGCCCTCGGTTCCCCTGAGCCTGAACCCTGACGGCGCTTACAGCCTGGGCTTGCAGGTGGGCCGACGCAGCCTGGAGGTGCTGGTGTCCGACTTTTTGGGCCAACCTCGTCACCGCCTGCAATACACCTACCCCTACCCCGACCCCGATGTGGTGCTGCCCAACATTGAAAAAGGCCTGGCCCACATGCAAGCCACGATGGGCAAAGACTGGGAACGCATGGTTGGCATTGGCCTGACCGCCCCGCTCTCGCTGCACCACTGGTCAGACCAAATGGGAGGTATTGCAGGTAAGGCACTGCAGCGCTGGGAGGCACTGGATTTACGCACCACCGTGCAAGCACTGACCGACCTGCCGGTGGAGTTTGCCAAAGACACCACTGCGGCCTGCGTGGCCGAAATGTTGCAAGGCCACGGCCGCATGGTGGAAAACTATTTGTATGTATTTGTGGGCACTTTTGTGGGCGGCGGCCTGGTGCTGTCGGGCCACATTGTGGCGGGCCAGCGCGACAACGCTGGGGCCATTGGCTCTATGCCCATGGGCATGGCCAGTGCTAACCAAAAACCGGCCCAACTGCTGCAAATGGCCTCCGGTTGGCACTTGGAGCAAACGCTAGAGCAAGCCGGTTTTGCCCCGCAACTGGTACACCAGGACGCCATCATGGACCCTGCATACGCCACTTATGTTGAGCCGTGGCTGGCGCAAGCAGGCAAGGCCTTGTCCATGACCGCAGTCAGTGCGGCTGCACTGATGGACCTGAACGCGGTGATTATTGACGGCTCGCTCGGCCGCTCGTTGGTAGAGGCGCTAATTCGCGCCACCCGCGAGCGCATAGGCCAGTACAACCTGGACGGCCTGCAAGCGCCCACCATCATGTCGGGCCAAGTCGGCGCGCATGCGCGGGCTTTGGGTGGGTCCTTGCTGCCACTACACACGCAGTTTTTTCCGATCAAAGACATTTTTCTTAAAGAAGACCTCGCGTGAAAATTTACCTCGACTCGGCCCAGGTAGCCTCGTGGGCACTTCCCGCCGGTTGCCCGCCCGTGTGCGGCGTCACCACCAACCCCACGCTGGTATTCCAGGCCGGGCTGCCTGTCACTCTACCCACCTATTTGTATCTGCTACAAGCCGCCGCCGACCATGGCATGGCCGAGTTGATGCTGCAACTCCCCAGCCCCGATGCCAACCAAGCCACTGAGTGGCATGCAGCATTGCAAGCCAAAGCAGCAGCCCTGAAAATAGCGCTCACCATCAAACTGCCATGCCACCCCGACTGGCTGCCCTGCATACACGCCATGCAGGCCGCAGAGCAGCCCATTTTGCTCACCGGGCTCTCTAACCCCGTGCAGTTGCTATGGGCCCAATCGCTCAAAGCCGCTTATGTGGCCCCGTACATTGGCCGCTTGGCCACTGACGGGCGCGATGTATGGGCACTGATGGAAGCCTGCGTAGCCGTGCAAACCAACGGCCCCGCGCTGTTGGCAGCCAGCATAAAGAGCCCGGACGTATTGGCAAAGCTGATGGCTTGCGGAGCCGCTGCCGCTACTTTGCCCCCTGCCAGCCTGGTGGCTTGGGCTGGAGACGCGCTCACCAGTGCTGCCATGGCGCAGTTTGAGCGGGATACTGCTGCCAGTCTGGCTTTGGGTTCAGTTTAGGCATCATTACGGCCTCTAGCCCCGTGGAACATGCGTAAGCTGCTATAAAAACTGTAGCAACTTCTCAGGCAAAACATCTACCAAGCAGCGCGTATGGCCTAATGGGCATTCGCGCTCGAAGCACGGGGCGCAGTCCAGCGCGGGCTGGTAGGCGGAGTCGTTTTTGAGCCAGACCACGTGCGCGCAGTCGCTCAAGGGGGGGGTATGCAAAGGGCTGGATGAGCCAAAGACTGCCACCTGGGGCACATGCAGGGCGGCGGCAACGTGCATCAGGCCGGAGTCGTTGCTGATCATGGCTTTGGCACCGGCTATCAGGGCCAGCGCCTCGTCCAATGATGTGCGGCCCGACAAGTCCATGACAACTGGGAAAGCTGCATTCGCTGAGCCACTGGCAAAACGCTTGCCCGCGTTTGCCTTCGCAGCAATTTCAGCGCACAGCGCCGCCTCTTTGCCAGAACCCAGCAACAGCACTGGCAGTGCCAGCCGGCTGGCCAGCTCCGCGAAGTGGTTAGCCGGCCAGCGCTTGGCGGGGCCGTATTCCGCACCGGGGGCAAACACGTAATACCCATGGCGCTGCAATGGGCCACAAGCACTTGCGTTTGCCCCAGCACCCTTAGCGGCCAGATTTCCCTGCGTTGTCAGCGCTTGGGCAATGGCCGCATCTGGCACTACCAAGGTGGGTTTGTCGGACTCAACGCCTGACTCTCCGCTGAGCGCAGAGTAAAACGCCACCATAGGTGGGCGTTGGCCTTTGGCAGGATTTTTCAAGCGGTGGGTGAGCAGGCCCACGCGGGCTTCGCCCAAATACCCCACGCGCTTGGGAATGCCCGCCAGCAGCGGTAGCAGCGCACTTTTGATGGAGTTGGGGCAGATGTAGGCGCAATCAAACTGCCCTGACCATTGCTTTGCAAGGCTGCGGCGCGCCTTCCACTGCAAGCCACCGTGGGCAAACGGCAAATCCACCACCTGCGCCACGTGCGGCATGGCCCGGTACACCGGCGCCACCCACGGCAAGGCCCCTACCGTGAGGCGCTCGCCGCGCTGGGCCAGCCTGCGCATGAGCGGCTCGGTCATCACCGCGTCCCCAATCCATTGGGGCGCTATAACCAGAGATGTTTTCATGTGAAATTGGCTTTGCCGGCGGAGCGTGGGGGTCAGTGACCTTTGAAGTGCTCGCCGTCCTTCAATTTGTACACGGTGCCGCAATAGGGGCACTTGGCTTCGCCGGTATGGCCTACGTCCAGGTACACCTTGGGGTGGGTGTTCCAGGTTTCCATTTGGGCCAGGGGGCTGGGGCAGAACACGCCGCCTTGGTGGTTCAGGTCGGTGGCCAGCAGTTCAATGACAGATTTACTCATACATTCCTCTAATTAGCTGGGGTCAGAGCACATCGCTGCGCGAGTGGTCTGGCCTCAAATACGTTAAATTTTCGCCAGCCAGTGGGCGTATTTGGGGTTGCGGCCGTTAACGATGTCAAAGAAGGCACTCTGAATTTTTTCGGTAATGGGGCCGCGCGTGCCGACATAGTCGGCCTTGCCCAGCTCAATGCGGTCCAGCTCGCGAATCGGGGTGATCTCGGCGGCGGTGCCGCTGAAGAAGGCTTCGTCGCAGATGTACACCTCGTCGCGGGTAATGCGCTTTTGCACCAACTCAATGCCCAAATCTTTGCAGATATGCATAACGGTATTACGAGTGATGCCGTTCAGGGCACCGGCGGACAAGTCAGGCGTATAAACCACGCCGTCTTTCACCACAAACAGGTTTTCACCTGCGCCTTCACTGACAAAACCGCTGGCGTCGAGCAGCATGGCTTCGTCGTAACCGTCGTCGGTGGCTTCCATATTGGCCAAAATCGAGTTGGTGTAGTTGCTCACCGCCTTGGCCTGAGTCATGGTGATATTGACGTGGTGGCGGGTGTAGCTGGAAATTTTGACGCGAATACCGCGCTTCATGCCCTCTTCGCCCAAATAAGCGCCCCATGGCCACGCAGCCACCATCAAGTGAATGGTGTTGCCCTTAGGCGAGACACCCAGCTTGCGGTCGCCAATCCAGGTGAGCGGGCGGATGTAGCCGGACTCTAAATTGTTCTCGCGGATCACGGCTTTTTGCGCCTCGTTCACCTGGTCTTGGGTGAACGGGATTTGCATGCGCAAAATTTTGGCACTATTGAACAGGCGCTGGGTGTGTTCTTCCAGGCGGAAGATGGCAGTGCCGTTTTCGCCCTTGTAGGCACGCACGCCCTCAAACGCACCGCAACCGTAGTGCAGGGTATGGGTCAGCACGTGGATTTTGGCGTCACGCCAATCCACCATCTGGCCGTCCATCCAGATTTTGCCGTCACGGTCTGACATCGAGGGGGGTAGTGCGCTCATCGAGGGTGTCCTTGTTGTTGGAGTCGGTTGAAACTGTGCAACCGCTGATTTTACGAGGCCTCTGGGGCGGGGCGAAACAGTTCCCAGCTAACAAGTTTGCCGCCTACAAACAGGCACGTCACATGCGACTGGGTGCCGTCGGTCCAACGAAACTGCTCTGGCTGGGTGTCTTTGGGGGTGAGCAACTCGCCCAGGGCGCGCGTCATTGCCACTACATGCAGCAGCGTGGCACCTTTTCGCAGCTTGGCGTTGAGCATGACTGCGCTGTCTACATAGCCCATGGGCCGCTTGGTAGCACGCTTGAGCACTTGCAACATGCGGGTGAAATGCAGCAGCATCCACATCACCAACAAGGCGGTAGAGCCCGCCACGCCCGACCAGCCATAGCTTTTGTAAGCCACTGCCACAAAAGCAATGCTACCTAGAGGAACCCAAATTTTTTGAAATTGCATGCACCGATTTTCGCAGGTCAGCACAGCACCGCAGCGCGTGCAACTACCTAGTGTGGCAGGCGCACCGTGACCATGAGGCCGCCTAAGGCAGGCGAGCGACAGGCCACCAGCTGCGCACCAAAAACATCGGCAATGCGCCTGACGATGGACCAACCTAGCCCGCTACCGGGTTGGTCCGACCCCAGCACCCGAAAAAACCGCTCTCCCAAGCGCTGCATGGACTCTGACGACATACCAGGCCCGCTGTCCTGGACACACAACTCACACCCATCCGTACTTTGGGGCCCGGGCTGGACGCTCACCACAACGCGCGCGCCAGGGGGGCTGTAGCGCAGGGCGTTGTCCACCAAGTTACGCACCAACACACCCAACAGCACTTCGTCTGCCGCCACGGCACACGCGCCATGGGCATCTAGCTCCAGTGACTGACCGCGCGCCAGCGCAGTGGGCGCTAAATCGGCAGAAACACGCCGCGCCAATGTAACCAAATCGACCTGCACTACCGGTTTTGCCTGGCTGGCCTCCAGGCGCGCCAGGGTGAGCAATTGGTCCATCAATCTGGTGGCGCGGTCACACCCGGCCAATGTGGATTGCAAAGCGTGGCTTCGTTGGGCGCTGTCGTCACCAGCCCCCAACGCGACTTGGGCTTGCGCACGGATGGCCGCAATCGGGGTGCGCAGCTCGTGGGCAGCGTCAGCGGTGAAACGCCGCTCTGATGCCACCATGCCGTCAATCCGCTGAAACAACGCGTTCAACGCCCCCACCAGTGGCTGCATTTCCTGGGGCATGTCCTGCAGCGTTACAGGTTCCAATGCTTGGGGTGCGCGTTTGGCCAAGGTCATGCTGAGTTCACGCAGCGGAGCCAACCCCCAGCGCACAGACCACCAGCCGACAAAAGCCAACACCGGAAGCGCAATGGCCAAGGGCCACAACATGCTGCGCAAAACGGCCCATACGATGGCGTGCCGCGAATCCACCTTCTCGCCTGCGAACACACGCACCTTGCGCTCGTTCTCCGGGGTAACGAATACGCGCCAAGTTTCGCCATTGTTCATTTTGATGGTGCTGAACCCAGTCTCAGAACTCGCAATCGGCGCAGTGCCTACGTTGGTGGAGCGGGTAATCAGCAGGTCGTTGATGAAAACCTGAAAAGCCACCTGGGGCGCATATTTGTGCGAAATGGGCACATCACGGATATCGTCGTCATCGTCTTCGTCGTGGTGGGCCTGCACCACCAAAAGCGCTGCTGCTTGCGAAAGATGCCCGTCCAACAACTCATCGAGTTCATGGCTCACATCAATCCACGTCAGGAGTGCTGCGCTCAGCCACACCAGCGTGGCCAACCCCAGCATCATGGCGAGCAGGCGTGCCTGGATCGAACTCAGTTTGGCAACCGTCTTCAAGGTGACACGCCTTCAGTGTGTTGCTTTGAGCATGGCGTACCCCACACCGCGCACGGTCTGGATAACGTCAGTGCTGAGCTTTCGTCGCAAGTGGTGAATGTGAACCTCGATGGTATTACTTTCTACTTCGTGGCCCCAGCTGTACATCTGTTGTTCGAGCTGCTCGCGCGACAACACACGCCCGGCATTGCGCATCAGGGCGTGCAACAGGTCAAACTCCCGAGTGGAGAGGGTTACCGCTTGCCCCTCATACCGCGCTTGGCGTGCAGCGGGGTCAAGCTGGACTTTGTCAAATGTCAGCACCTCGTGCGCTTGACCATGGGAGCGCCGTATCAGCGACCGCAGTCGCGCGGCCAACTCGTGCAAATCGACCGGTTTGATGACATAGTCATCCGCGCCCAAATCGAGTCCGCGTACCTTGTCGGGAATGGCATCGCGCGCAGTCAGCACCAACACCGGTGTACTGACGTTGCGTGTGCGCAGCGCCTTCAGCACATCCAGGCCGTCTTTCATGGGCAGGCCGAGGTCTAAAACACCGGCGGCGTAAACATCGCTGGCCAGCTCGCGCTCTGCAGCCACTCCATCGCGCACCCAGTCGACCTGGAATCCGAGCTGGCGCAGCCCTGCCCTTAGGCCATCGCCCAACATCGCATCGTCTTCGGCCAAAAGTATTCGCATAGATTTAAGGTGCACTTTGCCACTGAAGCCACCAGAATACCAAGACACACAGCGCCATGACAAAAGCAACAGCCCACCACGCTGCTTGCACGCCCTGGTCTGGCCTGCCAAGTTTTGTGCCAGTCACCATAGAACGCGCTAGGTTTTCCCGGTGGAGGTAGGTGGCAACCGCTACGCCAGCAATGTGCACCCCCACAATGAACAGCATGGCATTGCCTGCCAGCTCATGCAGTTTGCTCAACCACTCGCCGCCCACCTCGTTGTAAGTTGCCCAGCCACTCGCGACGATGACGGTGCCTGTCACGATCAACAAAACAATGGCAACCGCACCTGCGGGGTTGTGCCCAACGAAATGTTGTGGTGACTGGTCACTGAATGAGCGCATGTACGCCATTACCGCCCGGGGGCCACGCACAAAGCTGGAAAACCGTGCGTAGCGCGTGCCCATCAACCCCCAAACGATACGAAAGGCCAGCAGCCCCCCCATGGTGTAGCCCAGAGTGACGTGTACCAGGCGCCACCGCTCACCCTCCGAGGTGATGTAGGCCCCCGCAAAACTGAGCACCATCAACCAGTGAAACAAGCGTGTAGGCGCGTCCCACACCAAAATTTTGGTTGTTTCGGGTTGGCTCATTTGGGAATGCGGATGTCATTTTCGTTGAAGTTGCCCTGTGCCGCATTGGTATGGCAAGCGGCGCAATTGGCAGGGCTTCCCACAGAGGCGCGTTTCCACACATTGGCGGGCACTTCGCCCTCACGGTGTTTACGCAAGAACCATGTGGACTGGGTGATGCGGTCGTTTGCTGGCTCTTCGCGCACGCGCTTGTAGGTGCCTGCATTGGCTTTGAGCCAGTTGCTGATTTCTTTCACACTGGCGTCATCCAGCGAGGCATCGGTGCCGTAATGTTTGTTCAACCCACCCATGACGCGCTGCCACGAACCAGCAGGCAAAAAACCTGCAGGATAGGCCAAATGGCAGGCGGAGCACTCTTGGGCATATTTGGCTAGCAGGGGTACACGGACACCGCTGTCAGAGTCCGCGTGTACGGTTGTCACGGTCAACAGCACGAAGGCATTGGCTGCCAGTATTGCTATGTTTTTGATAGCTGCTTGCGCGCATCGAAAAAGGGCTGGAGCCTGTTTTTTCATAAAAATTTGCCTCACCGCTTGAAGGTTAACAACCATGCCAACACGTCTGCTTTTTCAGTTGCGGAGCATTCACGGCCCGCAACGTCGTTGCAATTACGACGGAACCATTTTTCGGACTTGGCCAGCTCCGTAAATCGCTCTGCATTAAATGCGGGTGCCAGCGGGCTGATGACTTTGCCTGTGCTGGCGTGTTTGCCGTCTACGGTTGGTGCTGCGCTGTGGCAACTGGCACAGCTCCAGTCTTTGCCATGTTTTGTGGTGAAAAATTCTTGTCCGCGCGCCGGTTGCGCTGCTTGGCCAGACTGCGCCACATAGCCCGCCAAAAGCTCGGAAGGGGTGGCGGCGTAGGCGCTGGCGGCCAGTAGTACGCCACCCAAAGTCACCGCGCAAATTCCGGTAATCGCGCGAAATCCAGATGTCAAAATGTGCATAAAACCTCCATGAGTCGCCATGGTAGGCACTCTAGATTAAGTGGCCCTTAATACCCAATCAAGCCAAACAATCCGATAAAGACCCCGCGTTTATCCCATAGAGCGCACGACCTCCATGGCCTGCTCAACGCGCTCGACGGCATGAATGGTCAATCCTTCAATAGGTTTCTTGGGCGCGTTGGCCTTAGGCACCACCGCTACGGTAAACCCGAGCTTGGCGGCTTCTTTCAGTCGCTCCTGGCCGCGCGGTGCGGGGCGTACCTCGCCAGCCAGTCCCACTTCGCCAAACGCCAAAAAGCCCTTTGGCAGTGGCTTGCCGCGCAAAGACGACGTAATGGCCAGCATGACTGCCAGATCTGCGGCCGGCTCGCCGATGCGTACGCCGCCCACGGCGTTAATGAATACATCTTGGTCCATGCACGCCACGCCCGCATGGCGGTGCAGCACCGCCAGCAGCATGGCCAAGCGGTCTTTATCCAAGCCCACGGACAGGCGTCTTGGAGAAGGGCCACCACTGTCCACTAGCGCCTGAATCTCCACCAGCATGGGGCGAGTGCCCTCCAGGGTGACCATCACGCAGCTGCCCGGCACCGGCTCAGCGTGCTGGCTCAAGAAAATAGCACTGGGATTGCTTACGCCTTTAAGTCCTTTTTCGGTCATGGCAAACACGCCAATCTCGTTGACTGCACCAAACCGGTTTTTAATCGCCCGCACCAGCCGAAACTGGCTGTGCGTGTCGCCTTCAAAGTACAGCACGGTGTCCACCATGTGCTCCAGCACGCGGGGCCCGGCCAGCGCGCCTTCTTTGGTCACATGGCCTACCAGCACGATGCACACGCCGCTGCTTTTGGCGGCACGGGTCAGGTGGGCGGCGCACTCACGCACCTGCGCTACCGAGCCAGGTGCGCTGGTGAGCTGATCGGAATACACGGTTTGAATCGAGTCGATCACCGCCACGTCGGGCCGGTTGGCATCCAGTGTGGCAATGATTTTTTCCAACTGAATTTCGGCCAGCACTTTGACCTGGCTGTGATCCAGCCCCAAGCGACGCGAGCGCAAGGCCACCTGCGCGCCGCTTTCTTCGCCGGTGACATACAACGTGCTTTTGCCGCTGCGCTGCAGCGAATCCAGCGCCTGCAACAGCAGCGTGCTTTTGCCAATGCCCGGGTCGCCACCGATCAGCACCACACCGCCCTCCACAATGCCACCACCCAGCACGCGGTCTAGCTCTTCGTGCCCCGTAGGGGTACGGTCTACGTCCGACGCTTCAATGTCGCTGAGAACCGTGACTTCGGCCGTCTTTGCCAGCGAGGCAAAGCGGTTTTTTACCGCCGACTCGGCGTGCGCCACGGATTCAATCAGCGTGTTCCAAGCGTTACAGTGCGGGCACTTGCCTAGCCATTTGGGGCTGGTGCCACCGCAGTCAGCGCAGGTATAGACGGTTTTTTCTTTGGCCATGGCGCGATGATACTGTATGCATTAACAGCTCCACTATCGACAATCTGCGCACAGCCGTTGGCGCCATGAGATTGATAGGAAAAGGGGCTTATTTCATTGCACCGGAACCCGCTGCGCCAAACCGCACATCAACTCATAGCCCACGGTGCCCGCTTGATGGGCCACCTCGTCAATCGACAGCACTGCGCCGTTGGCGGCAACACCCCACAGGGTGGCCACACTGCCCGTTTGCGCTTGAGGTACAGGCCCCAGGTCTACCGCCAACATATCCATGCTGACCCGCCCTAATGTACGGGTGCGCACACCGTCTACCAGCACAGGCGTGCCGGTAGGGCAGCTGCGGGGGTACCCATCGGCATAGCCACATGCAACCACACCAATGCGCATAGCCTGCGGGGCTACAAAGTTTGAGCCATATCCCACGCTGGCCCCCGGCTGTATTAGATACGTTGCTATTAATTTTGCAGCAAATGTCATCGTAGGTTGTAAACCCCAGTGCGCAGCAGAATGCTCAGGGAAATCTGGCGCACTGCCATACACCGCAATGCCCGGGCGCACCCAGTCTGAAGCAATCACGGCGTCGGCATGGCGCAGCGTTGCGGCACTGTTGCTTAAGGAGCGCTCGCCCGGCAAATCGCCCGTAAAGTGGTTGAAGGTGTCCATTTGGGCGGCAATGCCCTTGGGGCCATCGGCGTCGCTAAAGTGGGTCATGAGCGATATTTCATCCACCTGGGGCAAGGCGTTTAAGCGCGTCCAGGCCGAACGGAATTGGTGCGGCGCAAAGCCCAACCGGTTCATGCCAGAGTTCATCTTCAAGAAAACCCGCTGTGGCACATTGGTTTTATGAGCGGCCAGCATATCTATCTGCTCTTCGCAGTGCACGGTGTGCCACAGGTCCAGACGCGAGCACAGCTCCAAGTCGCGCAATTCGAACGCCCCCTCCAGCAACAAAATCGGGCCGCGCCAACCCAAAGCACGCACGCGTTGGGCCTCGGTCAAGTCCAAGAGCGCAAAGCCGTCGGCCCCGCGCAAGCCCTCAAACGCACGCTCTATGCCGTGGCCATAGGCGTTGGCCTTGACCACTGCCCACACCCGCGCGTCAGGCGCAAAGCGTCTGGCAACGGCCAAGTTGTTGGCCAAAGCTTGCGTGTGGATAGTGGCTTGAATGGGGCGGGGCATAGTAAGGCGAACATAAACCAAATTACGGATGCCGGATTCTGACACCCCCCGCCATGCTATAACCGCAGCACCTTTGGAGACACATAACAACACCCACAGCATTAGTTGCACTAATGCCCGCCCCACCGACACATGAAACGCGGCTTTTACACCATCATGTCAGCGCAGTTTTTCAGCTCGCTGGCCGACAACGCATTATTTGTAGCAGCCGTGCAGCTTCTGCGTAGCGACGGCGCACCAGAGTGGCAGCAGGCAGCGCTAGTGCCTATGTTTGCCCTGTTTTACGTGGTGCTAGCCCCTTTTGTGGGTGCTTTTGCCGATGCCTACCCCAAGGGCAAAGTCATGCTGGCGAGTAATTTCATCAAAATCATAGGCTGCCTGATGATGCTGTTTGGCACGCATCCGCTGATGGCCTACGCCATCGTGGGCCTTGGTGCTGCAGCGTATTCACCCGCCAAATATGGCATCTTGACGGAACTACTGCCGTCTTCTCAGCTTGTCAAAGCCAATGGCTGGATCGAAGGGCTCACCATTGCGTCTATCATTTTGGGGGTACTTTTGGGTGGACAACTGGTTGGCCAAGCCATGTCCCACAAACTATTGTCGTTAGACTTTCCACTGATCGACACCAGCATAAACACGGCCCCTGAAGCGGCCATCAGCATTCTGATATTCGTGTACCTGGCAGCAGCATGGTTTAACACCCGCATTCCACTGACTGGTGTACCCATGCGCGCATTGCCCAACAATCTAGTCACCCTGTTGCCTGATTTCTGGCACTGCAACACCCGCTTGTGGCGTGACCGCCTGGGACAAATTTCATTGGCCACCACGACTTTGTTTTGGGGTGTGAGCGGTAATTTGCGCTATATCGTGCTGGCATGGGCGGCTGCGGCCTTGGGCTACAGCGTCACGCAGGCCTCTGCATTGGTGGGAGTAGTAGCAATTGGCACTGCGGTAGGAGCAATTGCCGCGTCATTGCGTATGCGCCTGGACCAAGCCACCCATGTGATGCCCTTGGGAATTGGCATGGGCGTGCTGGTGATTTTGTTGAACTTTATTGACAACGTGTGGCTGGCAGCACCATTTTTGGTGCTGTTGGGCGGCTTGGGCGGCTTTTTGGTGGTGCCTATGAACGCGCTGCTGCAGCACCGTGGGCACAACCTGATGGGTGCAGGCCGGTCCATTGCGGTGCAAAACTTCAATGAGCAGGCTTGTATCTTGGGCTTGGGTGGCTTTTACGCTTTGTCCACCAGCATGGGCTTATCGGCTTTTGGTGCAATTACCATCTTTGGCGTGGTGGTGGCAGGCTTTATGTGGGTGATCAAGCGCTGGCATGACCACAACTGCCGCGAGCATGCGGTGGAAGTCAACCACCTGCTTGACATTGCTCGCAACGACAACTTACATGGCTAGTTGGCCCAACCCCCAAGGCGACCGCAGCGGGGGTCAATAGCTGGTAACTTGCCAGCTTCATGCTTCAGGAGCGCCGCAACACGCCATCCACCTGGCATCTTGGGTAGCAAAGCCATCAAGTGGAACTTCACCAAGTTTTAGGTGGACAATGACATTGAGGCAGCGCTGGTTGCCTGAGTAGCTGCTAATCGTTCAACGCTGCGTCCAGCACCTCTACCCAGTGCTTCACTGGCGTAGACGTGCCGCTTTGCAAATGGGTAATGCAGCCAATATTGGCGCTAATAATCACCTCGGCTGGCGTAGCGGCCAGATTGCCCAACTTGCGGTCCCGCAACTGGTACGACAGCGCTGGGTTCAGCACCGAGTAGGTACCCGCCGAGCCGCAACACAGATGCGACTCAGTGGCCGCCACGCGCACCGCGAAGCCCAAATCGGCCAGGTGCTTTTCCACACCACCCTTGAGTTTTTGTCCGTGCTGCAAAGTGCAGGGAGGGTGAAACACCAAGGCGGGTTGACCCTGCGGTTTCACCTTGGCCTTTAGCTCCGGCAGCATAGAGGGCAGCATCTCGCTCAGGTCCCGCGTCAAATCGCTGATGCGTTGGGCCTTGGCGGCGTACTGCGGATCGTCATGCAGGATGTGGCCGTACTCTTTGACGGTCACGCCGCAGCCAGAAGCGTTCATCACCAGTGCTTCTACGCCCTGTTCGACATACGGCCACCAGGCATCGATGTTGGCGCGCATTTGCGTCTTGCCGCCATCTTGGTCGTTCAAGTGAAACTTCACCGCGCCGCAGCAGCCTGCTTTAGAGGCCACGATGACCTGCACGCCAGCCGCATTCAGTACCCGTGCCGTAGCGCTGTTGATATTGGGACTCATGGCCGGTTGCACGCAGCCCGCCAGCATCAGTACCTTGCGTGCGTGCGCAGTGGTGGGCCACGCGCCTGCGTCTTGCGGCGCGGGTACTTTGTTTTTTAACGCTGCGGGCAACAAGGGGCGCACCAGCTGGCCCAGCTTCATGGCGGGGCCAAACAAGGGCGATGGCAAACCTTCTTTCAGCGCCCAGCGCATCAACCGCTCAGACGCAGGGCGGGGCACCTTGGCGTCCACCAACTTGCGGCCAATGTCTACCAAATGGCCGTAGTCCACTCCGCTGGGGCAGGTACTTTCGCAGTTCCGACACGTGAGGCAGCGGTCCAAGTGCATCTGGGTAGCGCGTGTGGGTGTTTGTCCCTCCAGCACCTGCTTCATCAGGTAGATGCGACCACGTGGACCGTCGAGCTCATCGCCTAGCAGCTGGTAGGTAGGGCATGTAGCGGTGCAAAACCCACAGTGCACACACTTGCGCAAAATGGCTTCGGCCGCCAAACCGTCGGGCGTGTTTTGATATTCGGGCGCGAGCTTAGTTTGCATGGGGAGTCAGGCCGGGGTTGAAAATGCCGTGCGGATCGAAGGTGGTTTTGAGGCGGCGCTCAATCGCAGCTTGGGCTGAGTTTTTAGCATTAAAACGGGTGCTGGCGCCCGTTAAATATACATTGTTTGCTATGAATACAGTAGCGCTTCCGCCTACGGTTTGCGCTGCAGTTTGCAATGCGGAAGCGGCTTCTTGCGGTGCCCACAGCCAGCGCAGGCCACCGTGCCACTCCACCAGTTGCGCCCAGGGCAAGTCCAGCACTGGCGCAGTTTGTGGCAGGCTCAAGCGCCACAAATTCCAATCAGGCTGCGGGGGTGCGGTGAAAAAAGGCAACTGCTGGTTACGGCACAGTGTCCAGTCGACGTGGGCTTGGGCGTTGTCCATGCGCTGGCCCGGCAAGTCGTGCAGCATGCGAGTGCACGCTGCCTCCACGGCTGCCACCGCACCACGCAAGCGCACAAACAACAAGTCGCGCACGCCGCCCTGTTGGGCACTTTCATCACACACCCAGCAGCTGGCGTTCAGCGGCAAAGGCTCACCACCCCAGCGGTGCAATTGTTCTAGTGCTGCCGATTGACCCACCTCAAACACCAGCGTGGCCTCGGCAGGTGCCACGGGCAACACTTTAAGCGACACCGTGGTAATTGGCCCCAAAGTGCCCAACGCGCCCACCATCAGGCGCGACACGTCGTAGCCCGCCACGTTTTTCATAACCTGGCCGCCAAAGGTGAGGTGCTGTGCCTGGCCGTTGATGAGCTCAAGCCCCAGCACGTAGTCGCGCACACCGCCCACACTGGCGCGGGCCGGACCGGCCAGACCGCTGGCGACCATGCCGCCTACCGTTGCCAGGCCGGAGCCCTCGGCCACGCCAGCTTTTGCGCCAGACCAGCCAAAGTGCGGTGGCTCAAACGGCAGGCACTGCCCTTGCTCGGCCAGCACGGCCTCCAATTCGGCCAATGGTGTGCCTGCGCCCACAGTAACCACCAGCTCACTGGGCTCGTAGCTCTTGATACCGCTGAACGCGCTGGTGTCCAGCACTGCGCCCGGCAACGGCTGCGTGTAAAAGGCTTTGCTGCCGCCCCCGCGAATACGCAGCGGCTGGCGGTCAGCTACTGCTGCGCGAATACGATCGGTAACATCGAGAAGGGCATGGTCCATAGGTTGCATGGTGGCAATGGTAGCGGCCAGCCTGCGAATTGGGGATGCGTTTCAGCGTGAATTTTTTGAAACACCCCGGTGCAAATCAATCCACGAAGAAGTTGACTGGCAAACCCGGCGTATCCACACGCATTGAGAACACACAGCCCGACTCGGGCATGGCTTGTAGCTCAGCAGAGCTGCGACCGTGGCGCGCGGTGGTGACATACAGCGTCTTGAGGTCTTCACCACCAAAGCACGGCATGGTGGGGCATTGCGCGGGCGTGGGCCAGGCTTGTAGCAACCTACCGTCGGGGGCAAATTTACACACCTGCGCTCCCTCGAACATGGCGGCGTAGTAGTTGCCCTGCACGTCCACTGCGGCACCGTCAGGCCGACCTGCATAGCGGCCAGGTGTGCCCCCGGCGGTGATAGCGGCTCCGCCAGGGTGCTCAAAGTTCCAACCATCAGGCTTGGTAGTGAACTGCAACTGCGTGCGGTGCGCAGTTAAGGTGTTGGCCTGCAAATCGTAGTCCCAGGCGTGCACCACGTGGCTAGGCGTATCGGCCCAGTACAGGGTGCGGTTGTCGGGGCTCCAGGCCAAGCCGTTGGCGGTGAGTGCGTCGCCCGCCTGGCACTGCACCACAGCTTCGCCGTTACGGCAATCAATCGAATACAAAGTGCCAGCGCGGCTGGCCTTGGGCTCGTCAATCGTGCCGACCCAAAAACGGCCCAGCGCATCACACTTGCCATCGTTGGCGCGCACGGTGGCAGTGTCATACGGCAAGGTGGTAACGGGCTCTAGCACGCCACCCCACTCCCGTGCGCGAAACACCCCATGGCGCAGTGCAATCACCAGTCCGCCACTGTGGGCGGGGGCTATGCAGCCGGGCTCGCTGGGCATGTCCCAACTTTGCACCGTGCCCATGTACACGTTCGCGCGCAGTATTTTTTTGCCCGGAATATCCACCCAGTACAGCGTTTGCTCCAGCGGGTGCCAAAAAGGGGATTCACCTAATTCGTAGGTGTTCGGGGAAATAGATTGCCAAGTCATTGCACACGCTCCACATCAATACGCATATCGCAGCTAAAGGTTTCACCAGGTTGTAGCACCACTACGCCCAATTCCGCCGCCGTTACACCGGTGGCGGCCAGCATGTGCAAGGCGTTGTTCACATGGCTCACCGGTTCTATGGCAATGTCGCTGCGCTCTGGCGTGGTGAACACCACCAGTCGATTCAATGACGAGGTTATGCAGGTGCGCAACATACCGTCTTGTAACGTGACTGCACCACTGCAGCCATCAAAGCAATGGTCAACGGTCAGATGGTTGGGGTCCACATTCAACCCAACATTGGCTTCGCGGTGGGTCGGCAATTTATCTGCGCCCATTTCCCATCGGCCCGTTGCGTTGAAGTGCACATGGCTGTCCGCACGTTTGGCAAAGTAGGGGTGCCAGCCCAGCCCCACAGGTGCGGCTTGTTGGGACTGGTTGGTGATGCTGATCGTCATCTCCAGCGCACAGGCACTGAGCTTGAATGCCTGAGAAGTATCAAAGTCAAAAGGCCAGGCCGCATCTGCCTTGTGCTCGTACGACAGCAAAGCAAAGGTGTCGCTACTTTCTAGTACGGCCCAAGGCCGCTCCCAGCCAACGCCATGGATCGCATGGGGCTCGGGGTCGAAGTTCTTAATCAGCGGGTGGTTGGTGCCTTGCCAATGTAACTTCGCTTCCCCCAGGCGGTTGGAAAAAGGCACCAGCGGGTAGCTGCCCGATTGGCGCACCGAGTGCAGATCAGCGGCACGGGTGGAGTGCAGCACTGGCACATCACCCATCCACAAGCCTGCAATGCAGCCTCCCAATTCAGGCTTGATTTCGCACCACAGGTCGTGGTTACGCAGGGTTACAACAGTGGTCATAAGAAGTACTTTTATGTGCGCAGGCTTTGCATTGTGTCGTGAACAAATTGTGCACTGCCCAGCGCCAAAAAAAAGACCCGGGAGAACCGAAGTTCTGCCGGGCCGTCAGCCCCCGCAAAGAAGGCTGTGGCTACCGTGCGCGTGGACTAGCCACGCGACATGGTTAACGGTTGTAGGCTGTTTCGCCGTGGCTGGAGATGTCCAAACCTTCGCGTTCTTCTTCTTCGCTGACGCGCAAACCAATGGTCAAGTCAACCAGTTTGAAAGCGATGAAAGAAACCACACCAGACCACACCACAGTAATCAGCACAGCTTTGGTCTGTGTCCACACTTGGCCAGCAATGGTGTATGCATCAGCAGTCACCATGGCAACGGTTGTCCAGTCAGCCACCAGGCTTGGGCCACCCAGATTAGGCGAGTTGAACACGCCGGTCAGGATTGCACCCAAGATACCGCAAACACCGTGCACGCCAAACACGTCCAGTGAGTCGTCTGCACCGAGCAACTTCTTCAGGCCATTCACGCCCCACAGGCCAGCAAAGCCGGACAAGAAGCCAATGATCAACGCACCGCCGATACCGACGTTGCCTGCTGCAGGTGTAATTGCAACCAAGCCAGCCACCGCACCGGATGCTGCACCCAGCATCGAGGCTTTGCCCCGCATCAATGTCTCACCCAGGCACCATGCCAACACCGCTGCTGCCGTAGCACCGAAGGTGTTGATAAAGGCCAAAGCTGCGAAGCCGTTGGCTTCCAGAGCGGAGCCTGCGTTAAAACCGAACCAACCCACCCACAGCAGGGATGCACCCACCATGGTCAATGTCAGGCTGTGAGGTGCCATGGCTTCTTTGCCGTAACCAATACGCTTACCCACCATGAAAGCACCTACCAAGCCAGCCACAGCTGCATTGATGTGCACCACGGTACCGCCGGCGAAGTCCAGCGCGCCCATTTGCCACAGGTAACCGGCCTTGCCATTCATCTCGTCCACTACAGCAGCAGCGGAGTAGGCGTCAGGGCCCATCCAGAACCACACCATGTGGGCGATTGGAGCGTAAGAGAAGGTGAACCACAGCACCATAAAGGCCAGCACAGCGGAGAACTTCATGCGCTCAGCAAAGGCGCCCACAATCAGCGCGCCAGTGATACCGGCAAAGGTTGCTTGGAAGGCTGCAAACACGATTTCAGGAATGTAAACACCCTTGCTGAAGGTTGCCGCATTGGCAAACGTGCCCGCTGCGTTGTCCCAAACGCCTTTCATGAACAGGCGATCAAACCCGCCGATGAAAGCATTGCCTTCGGTGAATGCCAAGCTGTAGCCGTAAACAAACCACAACACAACAATCAACGAAAACGTGACCATAACTTGCATCAGCACAGACAACATGTTTTTGCTGCGCACCAGGCCGCCGTAGAACAGGGCCAGACCAGGGATAGTCATCAAAATAACCAACAAAGTGGACACCATCATCCAGGAGGTGTCGCCTTTGTTAGGTACGGGTGCGGGTGCAGCGGCTGGTGCGGCTTCTGCCGCAGCTGCGGGAGCGGCAGCGGGTGCAGCGGCATCGGCAGGTTTTGCGTCAGCGGGGGCGGATGCGGTTGCAACCGGCGCTGCAGCAGGCGCAGCCGTTTGGGCCAGGGCAAAGGTGCCGGCCGTCAATAGACCCAGGCCCAAGGCGAGGGATACAAGCAGTTTTTTCATTTTTGGGCTCTCTTTCTATTTACAGCGCTTCTTTGCCGGTTTCGCCGGTACGAATGCGCACAACTTGCTCTACGTCGTAGACAAAAATCTTGCCGTCGCCGATTTTTCCGGTGCGCGCTGCACCTTCAATCGCTTCGATCACACGCTCGACAAGCGCGTCATCAATCGCCGCTTCAATCTTCACTTTGGGCAGAAAATCCACCACGTACTCTGCACCGCGGTACAGCTCTGTGTGGCCCTTTTGGCGTCCGAAGCCTTTGACTTCAGTGACAGTTATGCCCTGTACGCCAATGCTGGACAAGGCTTCGCGCACCTCATCGAGCTTGAACGGTTTAATGATGGCCGTTACGAGTTTCATGGTTTCACCTCAGCTTAAAAACAATGGATTGCAGACACCGCACAGTGCTGCCCTGACCCTCCGAAACATCGGGAGATAGCCATGTAAAGCAGAACCCGTGCCAAGTTTTAAAACTAATAGGAGTTTGCACTTTGTGTACTAAATTACCTCCAGATGCATTACCATAACTGTATGAATAATCAGTAAGCACTGTGTTGGTGCATTGCTAATGTGCGCACCGAAAAATGGCGCACCGTTTTGGGAGAAATATCGATGAGCTTATCTTTGGTGCAGAGCCGGGCCCTGTTGGGGCTCAAGGCCACACAAGTGACCGTCGAGGTCCATTTGGCCAACGGTCTACCAAGTTTTACGCTGGTGGGTTTGGCCGATGTCGAGGTAAAGGAAGCCCGCGAGCGAGTGCGCTGCGCCATTCAAAACGCCGGGCTCGAATTTCCCAACAACAAGCGCATTACCGTCAACCTGGCCCCGGCCGACCTGCCTAAAGATTCAGGGCGGCTCGACTTACCGATTGCGCTGGGCATCTTGGCGGCCAGTGGGCAAATTGATGGCAGCAAGCTAGCTGAGTACGAATTCGCGGGCGAATTGTCATTGTCTGGCGAATTGCGCCCGGTGCGCGGCGCACTGGCCACGGCGCTGGCCTTGCACACCGATAAGGTGCGGGCTACTTTGGTGCTGCCTGCAGGCAACGCTGAGGAAGCAGCCTTGGTGCCGGGTTCGGTGGTGTACCGCGCACGTCACCTGCTCGATGTGGTGCGACACTTTGCCCCTGCTGGCTCTCCGGTGCTAGAGGGCACCGACGTGCACCCCACCTCCGCTGACGGCTGGGCTCGTGTAGAAGCCGCAGCACCCGCAAGTCGCACGCGCTTGGCCGACATGGCCGACGTCAAAGGCCAAGCCGGTGCTAAACGCGCCCTTGAAATTGCCGCTGCGGGCGGCCATAGCGTGTTGCTGATGGGGCCACCGGGCTCGGGAAAATCGATGCTGGCACACCGTTTTGCAGGCCTGCTGCCAGAAATGAGTACCGACGAGGCACTGCAAAGTGCCGCCATTGGCAGCCTCAATGGCCGGTTTTCAATGGACCAATGGGGCCAACGCCCCACCTGCGCGCCGCACCACTCGGCCAGCGCGGTAGCACTGGTGGGCGGTGGGTCGCCCCCACGCCCAGGCGAAATTTCGCTTTCGCACAACGGAATTTTGTTTTTGGACGAAATGCCCGAGTTCCCCCGCGCCGCGCTTGAGGCCCTGCGCGAGCCACTAGAGACTGGCACCATCACCATCTCACGTGCTGCGCAGCGCTCAGAGTTTCCGGCCAGGTTTCAATTGATTGGAGCGATGAACCCCTGCCCCTGTGGTTATTTGGGCTCTGGCACCCATGCCTGCCGATGCACACCCGACCAAATACAACGTTACCAGAGCAAACTCAGCGGCCCGTTGATGGACCGCATTGACCTGCATATCGAAGTGCCTGCCCTGCCCCACGGCGAACTGCTCAACGCCCCAGCAGGCGAAAGCACCGACAGCATCCGCGCGCGCTGCACCGCCGCCCGGGAGCGGGCGCTGGCACGCCAGGGCAAATCCAATATGGCACTGCAAGGCCAGGAGCTGGAAAAATTTGTGCGCCTTGACCCCGAAGCAGCCAAATTCTTGAACGTAGCTGCCGCCCGTCTGGGCTGGTCCGCCCGCGCCACCCACCGTGCACTAAAGGTAGCCCGCACCATTGCCGACATGGCCGGTGCGCAGAGCACGCAAGTCACGCATTTGGCCGAAGCCATGCAGTACCGCCGGGCGATGCGGTCACCTAACAGCTAGGTCAGCGCTGCAAATTGCTACTATTTCTATAGCTGCTTACGCAAGCTACACGGGGGCGTCAGGCAATTTCGGCTGCATTTTCATCCAGCATGATGGTGCCACCCTGCACCTTGACCTTGGCACCCACCGGCATGGCGGCGGCTAGCTCAAAGTTGCGCTGGGTGTTGTCTTGCATGCGCACTACCACCTGGTAGGTGGGTGCTTGCTTGAGGTGTTTTTCTAGCGCATTGCCCGCCCACACACCGCCCAGCAGGCCAATGATGGTGGCGATGGTTTTGCCTTCCTCGCCGCCAATTTTGTTGGCAATCAGGCCGCCCACAGCTGCACCAATGGCCGCACCCACGCCGCTGTTGGGCGTGTCGTGCACCACTTGGGTGACAGACTCCACCGTGCCGCAGTCCGCGCACGCCACGCTTCGGCTGGCGACCGGCAGCGTAATGGCTTGAACGCCGAAGCTGCCCAGTGCCAGACAGACAACCATCCCCCAGACACCGAGACGGTTGATAACACGGCCAGAAAATTGCAATAAACGCATAGTGATCCTTTGAATATCCAACCCATAACGCTGGAATGTCCGTTTAGGAACACACGGCGAGCAACGCGGCTTACAAATTAGGTGCCAGCAGTCGCTGCAAATCCGCCACCGCCACGCCCCGGCGCGCCGCCAAGTCTTTTACCTGGTCTTCGCCCACTTTGCCTACATTGAAGTAGGCGGCATCGGGGTGCCCTATATAAAAGCCACTCACGCTGGCCGCCGGCGTCATGGCCAGGCTCTCGGTGACGCCCATGCCGATGTCTTCGCACTGCAGCAGCTTGAACATGTCCAGCTTGACGCTGTGGTCTGGGCAAGCCGGATAGCCGGGTGCGGGGCGGATGCCTTGGTACTTTTCAGCAATCAGCTCCTGCGGGCTTAACGACTCATCGGCAGCGTAGCCCCAGAGGTCGGTCCGCACTTTCTTGTGCAGCGCCTCGGCAAATGCTTCCGCCAAGCGGTCGGCAATGGCCTTGAGCATGATGGACGAATAGTCGTCGTGTACGGCCTCAAAGGCTTCTGCGCGCTTGTCTGCACCAATGCCCGCAGTTACGGCAAACAGACCTGCGTAGTCCTGATTTTTCAACCCATTCTGACCTGCAGCGCCCGTCGGGTCTGTGTAAGCAGCTCCTGAATTTATAGCAAATGGGGCTACAAAATCTGCCAGGCAACGACTCGGGCGCAGCTTGGTGACGCCATCGGTGTCTACAAACTCTTGCTTTTCGGTTTGCTGGCGCAGGCCGTGCCACGTCAGCGCAACCTCTGAACGACTTTCGTCGGTATAGAACGCAATGTCATCATCGTTCACGCTGTTGGCGGGGTACAACGCCACCACGGCGTTGGCCGTCAGCCAGCGGCCATCAATTACTTTCTTGAGCAACGCTTGGCCGTCAGCCAGCACTTTTTTGGCTTCCACCCCCACCACGTCGTCGCTCAATATGGCGGGGTACGGCCCCGCCAAATCCCAGGTCTGGAAGAACGGGCCCCAGTCGATGTATTGGGCCAGCTCGGCCAAGTCGTAGTTTTTAAACACACGCCGGCCAATGAATTTAGGCACCGTGGGCGCGTAACTCGCCCAATCCACCACTGCCTTGTTGGCCCGCGCTTTGGCCAGGCTCCACAGCGGCGTCTGCTTTTTATTAGCGTGCAGCTTGCGCACGTTGTCGTAGTCGGCGTTCAGCTCAGCGATGTACTTGGCGGCGCTGTCGCTCAGCAGGCCTTGCGCCACGCTCACGCTGCGCGAAGCATCCGGCACATAGACCACTGGGCCTTCGTAATGCGGGGCAATTTTGACCGCCGTGTGCACGCGGC
>JBEANP010000004.1:0-22976 GCA_041165385.1 Pseudomonadota bacterium
AAAAAAGTATTCCGCACTGCAGCATGATACAGTCCCGCCCTGATGTGCCCAGTGCCACGCGTGTGATTACCGTCACTTAACGTGTGGTGAACATTGTCCAGCCTCTAGAGAGATGTTATGAAGATTCATGAATACCAAGGCAAGGAAATCTTGCGCCAATTCGGTGTGCCGGTGCCTCGTGGCATCCCCGCCTTCACTGTGCAAGAGGCTGTTGAAGCCGCACAAAAGCTGGGCGGACCAGTTTGGGTTGTTAAAGCCCAAATTCACGCTGGCGGACGCGGCAAGGGTGGCGGTGTAAAGGTTGCCAAGACCATTGATGATGTGAAACGCATCGCCGGTGAAATTTTGGGTATGCAGCTCAAGACCCACCAAACAGGCCCAGAAGGCCAAAAAGTGCGTCGCCTGTATATCGAAGATGGTGCGGATATCCAGAAAGAGTATTACGTGTCTATCGTGACCGATCGTGCTACGCAGAAGTTGGCATTCATTGCCTCTAGCGAAGGCGGTATGGATATTGAAGAAGTGGCTCACTCGACCCCCGAGAAAATCATCACCGAATTCATCGATCCGTTGACTGGTCTGGGTGCTGAACAAGCCACCAAGATCGCAGATGCCATTGGCATGCCAGCTGGTTCTACTGCTCAAGCCGTAGACATCTTCCAAAAGCTCTACAAGTGCTACATGGATACCGACGCTTCTTTGGTTGAAATCAACCCATTGAACCGCGACGGTAAAGGCAACGTAATGGCCCTGGATGCCAAGTTCAACTTTGACTCCAACGCGCTGTTCCGTCACCCTGAGATCGTGGCTTACCGCGATTTGGACGAAGAAGACCCTGCCGAAGTCGAAGCTTCCAAGTTCGACTTGGCTTACATCAGCCTGGACGGCAATATCGGCTGTTTGGTCAATGGCGCTGGCTTGGCAATGGCCACCATGGACACCATCAAGTTGTACGGCGCTGAGCCAGCCAACTTTCTGGACGTGGGCGGCGGTGCCACTCCCGAGAAGGTGACTGAAGCCTTCAAGATCATGCTGAAAAACCCCAAGGTCAAGGCCATCATGGTCAACATCTTCGGAGGCATCATGAAGTGCGACACCATCGCCACTGGCGTGATCACGGCTTGCAAAGCAGTGAACCTGTCGGTTCCATTGGTGGTGCGCATGAAAGGCACCAACGAAGATCTGGGCAAGAAGATGCTGGCCGAAAGCGGCTTGCCCATCATCAGCGCAGACAGCATGGCCGAAGCGGCCCAAAAAATTGTGGCAGCGGTCAAGTAAGGCGGAGCACGAATATGTCTATCTTCATCAATAAAGACACCAAGGTCATCACCCAAGGTATTACCGGTAAAACCGGCCAGTTCCACACGGAAAAGTGCCAAGAGTACGCAAACGGTAAAAACTGTTTTGTCGCAGGCGTGAATCCCAAAAAGGCCGGCGAGTCCATCTTCAACATTCCAATCTACGCATCCGTTAAAGAAGCTGCTTCTGAGACTGGTGCCACGGTCTCCGTCATTTATGTACCACCAGCCGGCGCTGCAGCAGCCATCTGGGAAGCAGTAGAAGCCGATTTGGATATGGCTATCTGCATTACCGAAGGCATTCCAGTACGCGACATGCTGGAAGTGCGTAACCGCATGAAGGCCAAAGAGGCGGCCGGCGGCAAAAAGACCTTGTTGCTCGGACCTAACTGCCCCGGATTGATTACGCCTGACGAAATCAAGATCGGCATCATGCCCGGCCACATCCACCGTAAGGGTCGCATTGGCGTGGTTTCTCGCTCGGGAACATTGACCTACGAAGCAGTAGCGCAATTGACAGAAATCGGTCTGGGTCAGTCGTCTGCAGTCGGTATTGGTGGTGATCCCATCAATGGTTTGAAGCATATCGATGTGATGCGTGCTTTCAATGACGATCCAGAAACCGATGCCGTGATCATGATCGGCGAAATCGGTGGGCCGGACGAAGCCGAAGCCGCTCGCTGGTGCAAGCTCAACATGAAAAAGCCTATCGTCGGGTTTATCGCTGGTGTCACCGCACCTGCTGGCAAACGTATGGGCCATGCTGGTGCGTTAATTTCTGGCGGTGCTGATACCGCTGATGCCAAGCTTGCCGTGATGGAAGAATGTGGCTTTAAGGTTACGCGCAATCCGTCAGAAATGGCCAAGTTGCTCAAAGCGATGCTGTAATTTTTGTGGATTGTTCTTGCCTTCTTGGCTTGATCATTCGCTGAGTAAAAGATGCCTGGACCTGTTGGTTTGGGCATTTTCATTTGTGTCATGGGTGATGCCGTTCGACGCGCACCTGTTACCCATCTAAAAAATGAAGTTGAAAAATGGGCGGCGCTCTTGTTTGTTGTATGGGTGTCTGATACCGTCGGAACTTGGTCGTATTCTTCGTGTTCACGTTGTCCGCGTAAGCCTTGCCTCGCATAACGTCATTGGTTAAAGGGTTGAGTGTGGTTAAGTCCGTGTCATCAAAGGCCTTTTGGCGAGCCGACTGGTTTGCAGGCGTTGCTATCGTAGCGGCAACAGTCGTTTTGCATCTTTCAACAGACTTCATTGGCACGTTGGAGCGGCGGTTTTACGATTTTTCAAGCACTAGCACTTCTCGGCAGCCATCTGACCGCATTGCGGTGATTGCGATTGATGATCAAAGCATCGCTAATATTGGGCGCTGGCCATGGTCACGTGATGTACATGCAAAGTTGATCGATCAACTGTCCGTAGCGAAGGTGAAAACGGTGGTTTACACCGCATTTTTCCTAGAACCACAAGTAGATGCAGGTCTGGTGTACATACGCAAGATGAAAGCATTGCTTGCCAATGCGTCAGCTCCGGGCGACACAAATGAGCAAATAGGACTCCTGATAGGGGAGGCTGAAACGGCTTTAGATACAGACGAACGGCTGGCTTCAAGTATTAAGAATGCGGGAAATGTGCTGATTGCGTCGGTGTATTCGCTGGGCGAGCAGCAGGGCAAGCCTGACAGTACCCTACCTCCCTACGCATTAAAAAGTACGATTGAAGACAGTAGTGGCTTTTCCATCTCTGCATCGCGCGGCCAACAACCTATTGCGCAAATTGGGGAGGCCGCAGCGGGCATCGGGCATTTGAACCAATTTCCCGATGTAGATGGTGCCGTGCGGCAGGATCCGTTGCTGGTGAACTATTACGGTAGAGCAATACCGTCCCTGGCGTTGTTGGGTGCACTAAAAAGCCTCAATCTAGAGCCCTCTGATATTCGACTCAACCCGGTTGAGTCGGTGCAAATCGGCAAGTTGCGCGTTAAAACCGATGAAGCAGCGTTAATGCTGCCCCAGTTTTATCGAGGGCGTGACGGAAAGCCTGCATTCGCAGTCGATTCGTTTTATGACGTGTTGAGCGGCAAAATCCCGGCCAGCAAGTACGCAGACAAAATTGTCATCGTCGGTGCTACTGCGGCTGGTGTGGGCACTCAATTTCCGGTGCCAAGCAACGCCGCACTTTCACCTGCAGAAACAATCGCGCACATCACTTCAAGCATCCTAAGTGAGCACTTCATTGTTCAACCTGAGTGGGGGCAATGGGCTACTTTCGGAGTACTCCTGTTGGTTGCGGCTTATGTTGTGGCAATACTTCCTAAGCTCTCGGCGGGAATGGGTGCGAGTATTACGATGGCAGCGTTTATTTCATTGTTGGCGGTGGAGTATGGAATGCTCTCCGCAAACGCCACATGGCTCAAACTAGTTCTGCCTACAACCTTATTGATCTTGGGGCATTTGGCACTCACAACAAAACGTTTTTTGATGACGGAAGCGGGCAAGGTAAAAGCCGACGAAGAATCCGCAGAAACCAATCGTATGATGGGCTTGGCTCTGCAAGGCCAAGGCCAGCTAGACATGGCCTTTGACCGGTTTCGCCGTGTCCCTATGGCTGATGCAGTGATGGGGAATTTGTATAGCCTCGCACTCGACTTTGAACGCAAAAGACAGTTCAATAAAGCTGAAGCCGTTTATCAGCACATGGCAGCGTATGACAAAAATTACAAAGACATACAAAGCAAACTCAATCGCGCAAAAAACTTGTCTGAGACCGTGATGCTGGGTGGTTCCGGCGGCCATCCTGGCGGAACCATGCTGCTAGACGGCGGTGCCGTGGAAAAGCCCATGTTGGGCCGCTACCAGGTTGAAAAAGAACTCGGCAAGGGTGCCATGGGAGTCGTTTACTTGGGTAAAGACCCCAAAATTGGCAGGGTAGTGGCAATCAAAACCATGGCTTTGAGCCAAGAATTCTCAGGTGCCGACCTCGCAGATGCGCGCGACCGTTTTTTCAGAGAAGCAGAAACGGCAGGACGGCTGCAACATCAAAATATTGTGACGATTTTTGACGCAGGGGAAGAGCATGACTTGGCCTTTATCGCCATGGAGTTTCTCAAGGGAAGAGACCTTACAGGATATTCTAAGGCTGGCAATTTGTTGGCAGTTCCGGTTGTCGTCAGCATTGTTGCTCGCGTTGCGCAGGCATTGGCCTACGCACACACGCAAAACGTGGTGCATCGCGACATTAAGCCTGCAAACATCATGTACGAACCAGACAGTGACATCGTGAAAGTAACTGATTTTGGTATCGCGCGCATCACAGACTCCAGTAAGACCAAAACTGGCTTGGTTCTGGGGACGCCAAGCTTTATGTCGCCCGAGCAATTGGCAGGTAAAAGAGTCGACGGACGGTCCGATCTATATTCTTTGGGTGTAATGCTATTTCAGCTTCTCACTGGCGTACTACCCTTTAGAGGCGAGTCGTTGGCTGAGCTGATGTTCAAGATTGCGAACGAAGAGGTGGTAGATGTACGCACTATCAGGCCCGATCTGTCAGAGGCACTCGCAAACATCGTCGCCTTGTCCGTGAGTAAAAAGCCAGAGATCCGATACCAAACCGGGGAGCACTTCGCACAAGATTTACGATCTGTGTTGGGCCAATCAAACGCGTATACCGCTTCAAACTCTTCCATGCCCAATGCAAGCATTGCCCCTACGCCCGCGAGTGAAAAAACCGTTGCATTTGCATTGACTGTGCCTCACCCCAATGCCAGGCGGCCGCATGCTCCACCTAGTGCCGATACAGAAATATAAGACGTGATGATGTATAAATTTTGTGCCAAAACGGACACCGGGCGTGCCCGAGACAATAACGAGGATTCCGTCGCAGTCGATGAAGCAACCAACCTTGCAGTTTTGGCGGACGGCATGGGCGGGTACAACGCAGGTGAAATCGCAAGCGGAATGGCGACTGCCTTTATTAAATCAGAGCTAAGTCGCTGGTTGACAGAAGCCGGCGACGGTGCAAAGTCGAAAGAAGTTCGGCGCGCTTTGGAGATTTGTGTCGACAACGCCAACCTGTCCATCTACAACTCTGCAAATTCAAATGCTCACTATGCTGGAATGGGAACCACGTTGGTGGTAGCTGTTTTTAGAGATGACAAGCTAATGGTCGGCCATATTGGCGATTCCAGATGCTATCGCGCCCGCAAAGGAGAGTTTGAGCAAATTACCAAAGATCACTCTCTTCTCCAGGAGCAACTTGATGCGGGGTTAATAACCAAAGAGCAATCGGTAAATTCCTCTATTAAGAATTTGGTAACGCGTGCTTTGGGTGTCGAAGAAGTTGTTCTACTAGAAGTAAACGAATACGCTGTGGAGGTGGGCGACACCTACCTTCTCTGTTCAGATGGTCTTTCTGATATGGCGGTGGATTCCAGCATAGCTAAAATCGTATCGTCTGGAGCGGATTTGACACAGAAAGCGGATTCGCTGATCCAATTGGCCAATCACCATGGCGGCCGCGATAACATCTCCATCGTACTTGTAGAGGTTAAAGAAGATGTTGATAGGCGTGGGCTTATTGCTCGGTTGCTGGGGAAGTAGGATGCTATGAATTGTCCAAATGCAAATAACAAAAGAAGGAGTCGATCGTGCCAAAAATGATCGTTTCGATCGATGAGGTCGTAATCAAAGAAGTGCAACTTATCAAGGAAAAAACGACCTTGGGGCGCAGGCCATATAACGACATTGTGATTGACAACCTAGCGGTGAGCGGTGAGCACGCGTTGATCCAAGTGACTGGAAATGAGGTTTTTCTAGAGGATTTGAACAGCACCAACGGCACTTACATAAACGGCAAAGCAGTTAAGAAACAACAATTACAGCATGGTGATGTTGTAGAAATTGGCAAATATCGCATTAAGTTCGTGGGCGACAACATAGTAGAAAATTTTGACAAGACGATGATCGTTTCGACCCGCACGCCTGCTGCGCCCGCTGCGGCGATAGCCTCTACTTCGGCGTATGGTGTGGCCGGCTTAGGTGATTCGCCCACTGCACAGGTATCGAACGCTGCCATTAAAGTGTTGTCTGGTGCAGCAGTGGGGCGTGAGGTTCCGCTAACCAAAATTGTGACAACCATAGGCAAACCTGGTGTTGCCGTAGCTGCTATTACAAAGCGCCCACAAGGTTTCGTTGTTCATCATGTTGAAGGTGGAGGAAACCCCACGCTCAATGGTGCGCCCATTGGGCAGGACCCGATACAGCTGAAAAACGGAGACGTCATTGAGCTTGCTGGAACCAAAATGCAGTTTGTTCAAACCTGAAGTTTCGATCATCTGTAGTGCAATTGGGTTCGTAAAAATGGGACGTCTGACGTGAAGTCCTTAGTCAGGCACTGGCCGCGGATAGCGGTGACGCTGCTACCCCTCATATTTGCGCTTTTGCACGCGATTGGCGCTGCTCCCATAGGGGTAATGCAACACCTCGACGACATTATTTACGATGCCCGGCTGAGGGCCACTGCGCCGCGTACGCTCGACGAACGTATTGTCATCATCGACATTGACGAAAAAAGTCTTGCTGAGGTGGGCCATTGGCCTTGGGGCAGAAACAAGCTTGGTCAGTTGGTTGACGAACTATTCAACCAACAAAACGTTATTTTGCTTGGGTTCGATGTGCTCTTTGCAGAGCCCGATACGAGTTCAGGCTTGGCGCAGCTGACGGAGCTAGCCCAAAACCAATTCAAAGACCAGGCCGGTTTTGCCGAGCGGCTAAGGCAACTTCAGCCAGAGCTAGATTTTGATGGAGTGTTTGCGCGGTCGCTAGAAAAAAAACTGGTGGTATTAGCGTACTACCTCTCCAGCGAAAAAGACGCGCGTACATCCGGTGTTTTGCCAGCGCCAGTCTTTGCTACGTCGACCTTGCAGGGTCGCGAATTACGCGCAACGTCTTGGACGGGCTACGGCTCCAACATCCATTCTTTAGCAAAAGCTGCGCCTGTTGCAGGCTTTGTTAATTCAATTACAGATGGCGACGGAGTTGTCCGCTCTCTACCTCTGATTGCAGAATACAACGGCCAGTATTTTGAGTCGCTTGCGTTGGCTATGTTTCGTACATTGGCGGGGTTCCCAACGGTTGTGCCGGGCTATTCCCAAGAGCGATTCTTGGCAAAAAATTACCAAGGTCTTGACCGTATCTTGCTCAAGCAAGGAGGTACAGCGTTGGCGATACCCGTTGACGAACGGGTCGCCACTTTGGTGCCTTTTCGTGGCAATGGCGGTGTTGCAGGCGGGTCTTTTAAATATGTTTCTGCTGCAGATGTGCTGGCTAAGCGGCTGCCTGCAGGTAGCTTGAAAGACAAAATTGTTTTGATTGGAACGACGGCGCCAGGCCTGCTGGATTTGAGGGTGACACCTGTTGGCGAAGTCTACCCGGGTGTGGAGACACACGCGAACCTTATATCCGGGCTGCTGGACGGGAAAGTGTTGTTAAAGCCTGACTATGCCTTGGGTTATGAGGTGGTCACCCTCACTATTGCAGGCTTGATTCTGGCGTTGGTTCTGCCAATCGTGCGCGCGCTAGTCGCTGTTGGCTTGAGTCTGGCAGTGGTTGCCGCGTTGGTGCTGATTAACTTTTGGTTGTATTTGGCACACGGTTTAGTGCTTCCATTGGCAACGGGGATCACCATGGCGCTTACGGCGTTTGCGTTGAATATGAGCTATGGGTACTTTGTAGAAAGCCGATCCAAGCGTGAATTGGCAAATTTATTTGGAACCTATGTCCCCCCTGAGCTAGTGGATGAGATGGTCAAAGATCCTGACAGCTACTCCATGAAAGCCAGTAACCGTGAGCTTACAGTGATGTTCTGCGACATGCGAGGGTTCACCAAAATGTCAGAAGGTATGGAGCCAACGCAACTCCAAGAGCTTCTCAATAGTGTGTTTAGCCGACTTACTAGTTTGATTCGGGGCAACAAAGGAACGATTGATAAATACATGGGTGACTGCGTCATGGCGTTTTGGGGGGCTCCGGTAGAAACCTCTGAACATGCACATTTGGCAGTGAAAGCCGCCATGGAAATGGCAAATGCGATGAGGCATATCAGTCTTGAGCACCGCGCCAAGGGGCTACCAGAAATTAGCATCGGCATAGGACTTAACACCGGCGAAATGTGCGTCGGCGACATGGGCTCTAATATTCGCAGAAGTTACACCGTAATCGGCGACGCCGTGAACTTGGGCTCGCGTCTTGAAGGATTGTCTAAGATCTACGGTCTGGATATTGTGGTCAGCGAGGCCACAAAGGTGCACGCGCCTGATTTCGCATGGCAAGAACTTGACCGAGTGCGTGTCAAGGGCAAGGAGCAAGCCGTAACAATCTACTGGCCCGTGGCGCCAATTCAACGCCTAACCGAAGACGTCTCGGCTGAACTCAAAATATGGGGAAGCTTTCTGAAGGCATATCGTGCACAACGGTGGGATCAGGCGGATGTCTTCTTGGTCAACTTGATGCGGATGAACCCAAAAAAATACCTTTACCAACTCTATGCGGAACGTGTAGTTTCTATGCGGTTGGTGCCGTTCGATCCATCTTGGGATGGTGCCACGACATTCGAAACAAAGTGAGGCGATCTAGTGAAAGTTCGTGTTTTAGGCTGCTCAGGCGCCATTGCTAAAAATTGCAAAACAACCGCATTTCTTATTGATGGTGAGATATTGGTCGACGCGGGCACGGGCGCTGGTGACCTGACGCTTGAAGAGATGCGCAATATTGACGACGTTTTGTTGACCCACTCGCACCTAGACCATGTTGTGGCGCTGCCGCTGTTGGTGGATGCAGTAGCGTCACAGCGCAACAAACCCCTCAAAGTGCACGCATTGGCGGGCACTATTGCAGCGTTAAAAACGCATATTTTTAACAACGTCATTTGGCCCGATTTCTCTGCCATACCCACATTGGACACGCCCTTTCTCACCTTCTGTGAAATACAAATTGGGCAAGTGCTGTCGTTTGGAGATAAAAGGATTGAAGTGTTGCCGGCGGTGCATACCGTGCCAGCAGCAGGGTTTGCCATCACCGCAGGAAAAGGCTATTGGGTTTTCACAGGTGATACCGAACGTAATCCGGCGCTTTGGGAGCGCATCAATCGGCTGAACGTAGCCATGCTGGTCATTGAAACCGCATTCAGTAACAAAGAAAAAGAGCTTGCACAACGTAGCTTGCATCTATCGCCTGCCGTTTTGGCGTCTGAGTTGGACTGCATTGCACCAGGCAAGCACTATCCCATTTACATCACCCACACCAAGCCTGCAGAAACCGACATGATCATGTCGGAAATTCAACAATTCGATCAAAACCAACTTTGCGAATCCGTCAGCCATGATATTCGCTGGTTGAGCGCTGGCCAGGAGTTTGAAATATGAGTTCGGTAATGCCCACTTTCATAACAAGCAAAAACGCCGAGCAGGCCTTTTACGAATCGCAAAAAATGTCCTCAGACAAACGAGGCATGACCTTTGAGGCGCTCTTTTATAGGCAATTGCACCAAGTCACCGCGCGTATCCACGAGACCGAGAACATCGCGCAAATCATGCTTGAGACTAGCCAAGATATTTGTAAACTGCTCAATGCAGATCGACTAACTCTGTATGCAGTGACTGAAGACGGTACCGCAATCGTTTCCAAAATAAAAACCGGCTTAAATACTAGCCGTGACCTGAAGCTACCCATCTCACCGCAAAGCATCGCGGGATATGTGGCTGTCAGTAAAATGCCACTTAACCTTCCCGACGTGTATGACGATGCGGCGCTCAAACTGATACATCCGTCGCTAACCTTTCTGAAAGAGGTGGACAAGCGGTCTGGCTACCGCACACGGCAAATGCTCGTGGCACCAATTCTTGAAGGGGCTACGCTGCATGGGGTTCTGCAGGTCATCAACAATAAAAGTGACGAGCCTTTTGGCGAACTTGAGATTGACGGCGTTGCGGAACTCTGCAAAACGCTTGCAACCGCGATCCGTCAGCGTGTGCTAGACGTTGCACCACGGAAAAAAGCCACCAAATACGATGGCCTTGTCGCTGACGGCATCTTGACTGAAATTGAGCTCAACCAATGCGTTCAAGATGCACGTAACGCAGACCAATCCATAGAGCATTTGTTAATGGCCAACTTCAAGATCAAGCCCGTGCAAATTGGGCCTGCCTTGGCAAAATTTTTCGGGGTTGTGTATGAGCCATTTAGACCCAGTCGAATCCGGTCTGAAGGGCTACATGGCGCGCTGAAAAGAGAGTTTGTCCTCACGCAAGGGTGGATTCCACTCGAAGAGTCACCCGAAGGTTTGGTGATTATGTGCTTGGACCCTGAAGCAGTGCGCGGCGCACGGGTGGTACCACAAGTTTTTCCGCGAATACCCAGATTCGCTTACCACGTGACCACCACGGTCGAGTTTGAGGAAACTTTGGCTCAATTGTTCGGGTCTACTGCAGACGGCACCTCGATCGATGATCTTTTAGCGGGCATGGATGGCGGCCCGATAGAAGACGGCGCGAACGATGACTCATTGGAGTCTGCCGCTGCTGACAACGAACTCGTCAAATTCGTTAACAAAGTCATCGTCGACGCTTACAACCAAAAAGTGTCCGATATTCATATCGAGCCAATGCCGGGCAAGTTCAAAACGGGGATTCGTTTCCGAATAGATGGCAGCCTGGTTCCCTACGTTGAGGTGCCTGCGCACTTCCGCCAAGCCATGGTGACTCGCCTCAAGATCATGTGTGACCTTGATATTTCTGAGCGACGCAAGCCGCAAGACGGAAAAATTAAATTTAAAAAATACGGCCCAATTGACATAGAGCTGCGTGTTGCCACGATTCCCTCTGCCGGTGGGGTTGAAGATGTGGTCATGCGAATATTGGCGGCAGGCGAGCCCATACCGCTTGAAAAGCTGGGGCTCACGCCACACAACAAAGAGCGAGTGATTAAAACCATTGAAAAGCCTTATGGTTTGTTTTACGTCTGTGGACCCACGGGCTCAGGTAAAACGACCACCCTGCATTCGATTCTCAAGCACCTCAACACGCCGGACACCAAAATTTGGACTGCTGAAGACCCTGTGGAAATAACGCAAAAGGGTCTGCGCCAAGTTCAAATCAACCGCAAAGCTGGCATCGACTTTGCTTTGGTTATGCGCGCTTTTTTGCGTGCAGACCCAGACATCATCATGGTGGGCGAGTCGCGCGACAAAGAAACCGTGGCGATGGGTGTGGAGGCGTCGCTTACGGGGCACTTGGTTTTTTCTACCCTGCACACCAACTCGGCACCCGAGTCCATTACGCGTTTACTGGACATGGGTATGGACCCCTTTAACTTTGCAGACGCGCTGCTGGGAATTTTGGCGCAGCGCTTGGCTAAAAAATTGTGCGACTGCAAAGAAGCCTATGTGCCCGATGCAGACGAACTCCGACTCTTTTTGGCCGAATACTCGGATGAGCTTCGCCACTCCCGGGCATGGAAGCTAGATTACGCGGGGGAAACCCAAAAATTGTTAGAGAGTTGGAAGAAAGTTTATGGGCGCGATGGCCAGCTCAAGTTTTATCGGCATGTGGGCTGCGACAAGTGCAACGGCACAGGCTATAAGGGGCGCATCGGTTTGCATGAGTTATTGATTGCAGACGACGACATCAAGAAGCTCATACAAGAGCGCGCACGCGTGGCGGAAATTTTTGCTGCGTCAGTAGAGGGTGGTATGCGCACCCTGAAGATGGACGGCATGGAAAAGATCATGATGGGCTTGACCGACTTGAAAATGGTCCGCTCTGTGTGTATTAAGTAACTTGGCACAAGTGACAAAAAGGTCAAATTTTTCACAATAAAGCCAAAAATTGACAATGACTACAAACAATTTGTGTGAAAAATTTTGAAAAACGTCCTAAATCAAGTGTTTCCATGGCTGGCATGAATGCTGCTGAATGAGATGGGTATTTATTTTTTAACCAAGGAGTTTCAAATGAAGCGTTCTATGCAAAAGGGTTTTACCCTGATCGAATTGATGATCGTTGTAGCGATTATTGGTATTTTGGCTGCCGTGGCTTTGCCTGCGTATCAGGATTACACCACCCGTGCAAAAGTGACCGAGGGTATTTCCTTGGCTTCTGCTGCTAAAACTGCAGTGACCGAAAACGCGCAAAACGGTGCACCGTTTGCGGCCGGGTTTATGGCTAATGGCGCAGCTCCCGTGATTGGTGCCAACACAAACGGTGCTGCTGGTGCGACTGCATTGAGCAAAAACGTAAACTCTTTATCCATTAACGGTGCCAACGGTGTGGTGACTGTTACCTATAACGCAGCGCTGAACGGCACAGGTGCTGCTGTTGGAGTTGCATCGACTTTGGCCATCTCACCTGGCGCCCCCGCTACCGTCGGTGGTGCGCCCGTGGCGCTGGTTGGCACTGCAACGGCTTCAACCGTGCCTGCAAGCCAGATTGTTTGGGTTTGCGGTGGCGCGCTAGTTGGCGCAGTGGCTGCTGCGCCAACATTTACAACCAATCCACTTTTGCAAACTGCTGCCTCCGGTACGCTCTTGGCAAAATACCGTCCAGCTTCTTGCCGTTAATCGACCAAGTTCAGTTGTTCTAAAGGAGCCTTCGGGCTCCTTTTTTTTGTTAGCCTAGCAACTTCATCGCACTTGAGAATAAATGTTGGATTTACCTCGTTACCGTGTCGCAGCGCAGGCTGCATTTATCCACTCTGTGTGTACTGTGCTGGTAGCCGCTTTGGCTGCATGGCTGGTGTTTGGAGTCTGGTATGCCTACCCTTACCGTGAGCTGTCTGGCGGGCGCGAGCTATTTTTGCTGGTCGTGGCCGCGGATGTCGTGTGCGGCCCCTTGCTTACATTTGTATTGTTCAACCCCCAAAAAACTCGCAAAGAGTTATGGGTGGATTTGAGTCTGGTTGCGCTTATCCAGCTTGCGGCGCTGGGTTATGGCGTGTGGACAGTGTGGCAAGCCAGGCCACTTTATCTCGTGCACGAGGTAGACCGCTACAAAGTAATTTCTGCCCCAGATGTAGAAGCTGAAGCACTAAAAGCACTGCCAGCACACTTGAAACCTCAATTTTGGGCAGGCACCCAAACCGTCAGCATTCGCCCCCCCAAAAACGCAGAAGAACACAACAAAGTGCTGTTTGATGCGGCCACAGGCGGACGCGACTATGGCGCACGCCCTGAGTTTTACATTCCCTACGATGGCGAGGCTGCCCTGAAGGCCCTTTTGCGTGCCAAACCGCTTTCGGTATTTTTGTCCCGTTACCCAGATCAGCAGGTCGTAGTGCAAGAGATTGCAATAAAAAAAGGGGGGGATGTGAAGGAATGGATGTTTCTGCCGGTGATGGCGCGCCAAGACTGGGTGGCAATTATTGACAAGCAGGGGCTCATTATTGGGTTTTTGCCGGGAGATGGCTTTTAGCCGCTGCCCCACGCCAACGTGTTTTCACTTATCGCCCTGCCGTGGCTGAACGGCTACACCGCTGGGCCCTCGGCTGGGGTGTATCCATGGTTGTTTACGGTGGCGTGTGCCTTGCTACTTTGGCCGCTGCTGAAGTTTCTAACGGTGCGCCAGGTGGCCTGGGGCTGGGCATTGGCGGCACTATTGAGTGCTGGCATGGGCTTATTGCAGTACTTTGGTCTGTCGTACAAGTTCGCGCCATGGGTTTTTTCTACACCTGCGGGTGAGGCCTTTGCCAACTTGCGTCAGCGCAACCAATTTGCCACGCTAACAAGCATAGGGCTGCTGAGTGTGCTGTGGTGTTGGTCGCAAGCGCAAGGCCGTGGTGCCAAGGTGCAACTTGCTTTAGCAGTGCTGATATTGGCAGTGGGTAACGCGGTCAGTAGTTCGCGCACGGGCGGAGTGCAGTGGGTTCTGGTGGCTATGCTGGCGCTGTTGTGGTCGCACCCCGCGCGGCGCCAAGGGGCGTTGGTTGCTGTGACCGCGGTGGCTGTTTATGCGGCGACGGTGTATTTGCTGCCATTGATTTTGGGGGCGGTTACCGGTGTTACCAGTAGCGGGCTTTTAGGGCGATTTGCGGAAGACCCCGGCTGTGCCAGCCGCAGTGTGCTGTGGGCCAATGTACTGCACCTCATTGTTCAGCGCCCTTTTCTAGGTTGGGGGTGGGGTGAGCTTAGCTATGCCCACATGATTACGCTGTACCCCGGCCAACGGTTTTGCGATATTTTGGACAATGCCCACAATCTGCCGCTGCAACTGGCAGTCGAGCTGGGGGTGCTTTTGGGCGCGTTGGTAACTGGCGCACTGATGTACTGGGTGTGGCGGGCCAAGCCTTGGCGCGAGACCCGTGCCAGCCGCCAGCTGGCATGGGGGGTGTTGGCGGTAATAGGGCTGCACAGCCTGTTGGAGTATCCGCTCTGGTACGGGCCATTTCAAATGGCGGTGGCGCTAGCGCTGTGGCTGCTGTACGGGCAAAAACAGAGCGTAAATTCAGTGCTGGCGCAAGTAGTACAACGCGTCACAGCTACATTTTCTATCGCGGTAGTGGCTTATGTTGTGTGTGACTACTGGCGTGTAAGCCAACTTTATTTAAGCCCCGCGCAGCGCGCCCCGGGCTACCAGGCCGACACGCTTGCCAAGGTGCACAACTCCGTATTATTTAAAAATCAGGTGCTCTTTGCCGAACTCACTACGACACCTTTGACTCCAGAAAACGCACAGCATTTGCATGATTTGGCTTTGCAGGTGTTGCATTACTCCCCCGAAGCCAAGGTGCTACAAAAGTTGATTGAAAGCTGCGTCATGCTGGGTCAAGATGAGGAAACCAAGTTTTACTTACTGCGCTACCAACTGGGCTTTCCAGAGGCGCATGCAGCGTGGATGCAGAAGCTATAGAGCTTTAAAGCTACCTGACTTTCCCCCGTGCTTTTCCAGCAATCTGATGTGGGTGATAGTCATGCCGCGGTCCACTGCCTTGCACATGTCGTAAATGGTGAGTAAGGCAACTTGCACCGCAGTTAGCGCTTCCATCTCCACTCCTGTAGGTCCAACCGTCTCAGCGGTGGCGGTGCACGCCACATGGGCGGGAGATAGGGCGCTTTCTGCTACCACCTCAAAGGTCATGGCAACCCGGGTTAATGCAATGGGATGACAGAGCGGAATAAGATCGCTTGTCTTTTTGGCTCCCTGGATGCCAGCAATGCGCGCAATGCCCAAAACGTCCCCCTTTTTAGTATTGCCAGCTTGAATCATGGACAAGGTAGTTGCTAACATCTCTATGCGCCCGGACGCTATAGCAGTGCGATGCGTGGCAGCTTTAGCGCCTACATCGACCATATGGGCTTGGCCTTGTGTATCGAAGTGGGTAAGTGTGTTCATTGAACAGACTTTACCCGACCTTAACTTTTGTACCTTGCCATTGGTGGCATGCTGTTAGATAGCGAGTAGCAAACTACCACTTTCTGGACCCCTGTTGACCACATTTTCACAACCAAATATGCCACTACCGCCCGTCCAATATGCTTTTGTAGCTATATTTTCTATAGCAATGTTGTTGCCGGGCATATCGGGTGGGCAAACTGTTGGCGCTGCCAGCAGTAATTCGGTGCTGCCGAATTTGGGCGACGCAAGTAGCATAAGCGCCAGTGCCGAGCGGCGTTTGGGCGACCGCATTGCCCGCGAGCTGTACCGTGACCCGGATTATCTGGATGATCCAGTCATCATGGAATACGTGCAGTCTATTTGGCAGCCGTTGCTGGCGGCGGCGCGCGTGCGCGGGGAGTTGCCCGCTGAGATTGACAGCGCGTTTGCCTGGGAAATATTGCTGGGCCGCGACCGCACGGTGAATGCTTTTGCCTTGCCTGGCGCGTATTTGGGGCTGCATTTGGGGTTGGTGGGGGTGGTGACTAGCCGTGACGAACTGGCATCGGTGCTGGCGCATGAATTGAGCCACGTAACGCAGCGGCACATTTCTCGCTTGATATCGCGCCAGAGCAGCATGGCACCGTGGGTGATGGGAGCCATGATTTTGGGCGTGCTGGCTGCCAGCAAAAGCCCCGGTGCGGCCAACGCCATGATTGTGGGTGGGCAAGCTGCATCGGCACAAAGCCAGCTCAATTTTTCGCGTGATATGGAGCGCGAGGCAGACCGCGTGGGGTTTGGCGTGCTGTCGCAGGCGGGGTTTGAGCCACAGGGGTTTGTGACCATGTTTGAGAAGCTGCAACAAGCTTCCAGACTCAACGACAGCGGCGGTTTTCCCTACCTGCGCAGCCACCCGCTGACGACGGAGCGCATGGCGGATATGCAAAGTCGCTTGCCCCAAGGCAACCCAAGCTTGAACCCGCTTGCCCCGGTGCTAGTCGATTGGGTGCATGCCATGGTGTCCGCCAGAGCGCGTGTGTTGTCCAACGCCAATGTGGACGGCTTGCGGGCGTGGTCCGCCCAAGTGGCCTCTGCGGAGTTGGTCAAACTGACTACACCAGCGCAAGTGGCCGCACTGTATGGTGCAACCTTGGCTGCGCTAAAGCTGCGCGAGTACGCTGCGGCGCAAGCGACGTGGTCGCGTTTGGACGGGCTGACCCGCAGCAATGCAGCGGCAGCACGTACCACTGCCTTGCTGGGCGCAGAGCTGGCGCTGGCACAGGGCGCGCCTACGCGCGCGCAAACCTTATTGCAAGGACTGCCTGACACTGACCGCGCCGTGCTGTTTCTGCATACGCAGGCAAGCATCGCGTTGGGCAAGTCAGAGCCAGTGGCGCAGGCCCTGCAAACCTGGCTGGCCGACCACCCGCGTGATGCCCAGGCCTGGCAGTGGCTGGCTCAGGCCGATACAGCGCGGGGCAAGGCAGTGGCTGGTATTCGGGCGCAAGCAGAGGCCAGTGTGGCGCAGTTGGACTACGCGGCAGCGTTGGAGCAACTCAAGGCTGCCCAAAACAGGATGCGCCAAGGCAGTGGTGGGGCAGACCACATTGAGGCGTCCATTCTGGACACCCGCACCCGCCAGGTGGAGTTACTTGCTCGGGAACAAGCGGTCGAGCGCTGAGTTAATCACCATGCCAAGCAAGGTGTACAGCAGCGAGCCAATGAGCGCTGCTGTAAAGCCTTGCACATGAAAGCCGTCCAGTATCCCGGCGGCAGACCAAAACATCAGCGCGTTAATCACAAACAAGAACAGCCCCAGCGTCAACACTGTCACTGGCAACGTCAGCACCACCAGCACCGGGCGCAACACCGCGTTGAACAGGCCAATCACCAGTGCAGCAATCAGTGCAGAAGAGAAGCTGCGCACTTCAACGCCGCTGTAAAAGTGTGCAACCGCCAAAAGAGCAGCTGCACCAAGTAGCCAACGGGCAAGTAATTTCATAAGGTGCAGCTTAGCACCTCAGCACCTGAGTACTTATGCTTTGTGCGCGGCAGCGTTGGGAGCGGATCGCTTTTGGCTCCACCAGCCAGCGCCAAGAACGCCCACAATGGACACGAAGTACAGCGCCCAGCGCGTAGCCGTTTGCATGGAATCGGATGCGGCGCTGGTGCCAAAAAACTGTGCCAGCAGAGGCTCGCTCACCACCATCTTGGCAGCCGTAAAGGCAAGTACAGCAGAGCCAATTTGGATAATTGCCGGAAAGCGCTCAACCAGCTTAAGCACAACGGTACTACCAAACACCACAATCGGCACACTTACAACCAAGCCAATGACGACCAGGTCAAACGAGCCGTGGGCTGCACCGGCCACGCCCAGTACGTTGTCCACGCCCATCAGCGCATCGGCCACGATGATGGTTTTCATGGCACCCCAAAACGTGCTGGCCATGGGCCCATCGTGTTCATCGCCGCCTTGGTCAGCAAGCAGTTTGTAGGCAATCCACACCAAGCCCAGTCCGCCTACTAGCATCAACCCCGGAATCTTGAGCAGCCACACTACGCCCACTGTCATGGCCGAGCGGACCACAATAGCCCCCACCGTGCCCCACAGAATGGCCCTCTTCTTCAGGTGGGGGGGCAAATTGCGCGCTGCCAGCGCTATGACGATAGCGTTATCACCTGCCAAAACCAGATCAATAAGAATGATTGCCAGCAAGGCAGACCACCAAGGTGCGGATAAAAATTCCATTGCTATTCCAAAGTAAAAGATCGACGAAATGCCTGCTGCAACGCCTGGCCGAAGCTTGTGGAATTGGGTCATTTCACAAGAGCGCTTCGACCAAGCCCGCCATGGGCCTCAATCGAAGGTCTCACTCGGCTCCTCGCGTACCACTTTGCGTGATAACGCGGAGCCCAACAAGCCGGAAGCAATGCTTCGTATTGACGACTTGTTGATGCGCTGGCTTGCACCAGTGCGGGGAGCTACTCCCCTTCGTAGTCCGAATTTGAGCACAGCGTTGCGTTTCCTTTTAAAAAGCAGGGGCTTTTGCAAAGTCGGAAGTTGTCCGCATCGGGCTATGATGCGCGTCCGTTCAAAGGCACTATGGCAGGCATTCACATTACCGACATCGAGTCGGCCATCAACTACTGGCGCGCGCGGGAGCCCTCGCCGGACGGCATATCTCTGCCCGCACCTACCCGTGCGCTGGCCGAGGTGTATGCGCTGTTGATTTACTACCACGAGGTGGAGGCCGACCCCCAGTCCATGCCGCCCAAGGCGCTGGATGCATGGATGCACTGGTACCAGTCCACTCCAGACACGCCGTGCATTGCCATTTGCTCCACCAGCCAGGGGGACGAGATCTGCAAAGGCTGTGGGCGCACGTTTGAAGAGGTGCAGCTTTGGACCGAGATGATCCCGGCTGACAAGCGCGCCACCTGGCGGCGCATCACGCTGGATGCTTCTTCGTGGCGGTTCAATAAGTACGCAGAGCGGGCGGCAGAGGGACGCTTGCCCAATGCCAAAATGCTATAAAAATAATAGCTAAATATGCATGATGGGCGGGGGCTAGCGGCCAAAAAGCCCATTATTTCCAGCGAACTGGCTCAATATCCACCGTGTTGGCACCGTCGCCCATCATCAACACACCTTCTTGAATCGTGGCTTGCAATTGCATACTGCGTTGGGCGAGCTTGGCCAGTGCCTGGGAGGTGATGGACGGAATGCGCCACACCTGCAGCTTGTCCAGGCGGTTGAGCTTGCCCTCCACGCCCTTCCACCAAATATCGGCGGAATGGGCAAAGGGGTACAGCAGCACGGCATCCGCTTTGTTGCAGGCCTTGCTGATGGGCTTATCTTCAGGCTGGCCCACTTCAATCCACAGCCGCTTGTGGCCGGTAAAGTCGGTCAGCGACACATCAGGGTCTTCCACGTCGGACAAACCCGCGCCAAACGCCAGCGTACCGTCGCCGTTGCAAATACTTTGCAGCTTGTAGGCGTTGAACGCCAATGCTGCCAGGCGCACCATCATGCGTTCATCGGTTTCGCTGGGGTGCCGCGCCAGGGTTAGCGCGTGGTCGGCGTAGTAGTAGTTGTCAATGTCTGCAATTTGCAGGTTGGCTTTATAGATGGTGGATTTGAGTGCCATGGGTTTAGCTTATGTTCGAAGGGTTCTCGGCACTATGCATGCCCAGCGTGCGCCAGCCCAAGACGCGGACACCACTGCGTTCGAAGGATTGATCCCCGCCGTAGATCAGTTGCGGGGGGGCTGCGGGCTCTGTCACAAAGCGAACCGACTTGTGCCCGGCGCGAATGTAGTCACTGGTGGGCGTTTGCCCCGATTTGATTTCTACCGTTTGGATGATTCCAGTCGGTGTTTCAAACAGCAGGTCGGCCTCGGCGCCGTTGTTGTCACGCCAAAAGTACAAATCCGCAGGCTGCCCGGCGTTGTAGCGCTGTTTGAGATGCTCTGTAACTACCCAGTTCTCGAACAAGGCACCGCGCATGGGATGCAGCGCCACCATTTCCGGGCTGCGTATTCCCAGCAGCCAGCAGGCAAGGCCGGTGTCCACAAAGTACAACTTGGGTGATTTGACCAGGCGCTTGCCAAAGTTGCGGTGGTAGGGTGCCAAGGTGTAGGTCACATCGCTACTTTCCAGTACCGACAGCCAGGCCCGCGCTGTGCCCTGTGTCACTCCCGCCTCACCGGCCAACGCACTCAAATTCAGCAATTGCCCGGTGCGCCCGGCGCACAGGCGCAAGAAGCGCTGAAATGTATTCAGATCTTGTACCTTGAGCACCTGGCGCACGTCGCGTTCCAGATAGCTCGCCACGTAAGCGGCAAACCAGTCCTGGGGTTCCACTGCCTGCACATGCAGCGCCGGGTAACAACCTCTCCATAGCAGTGCGTCCAAGGCCAGGGTGCCATCTGCTACGCCTGCCAATTCAGTTGCCGCCAGCGGCAGCAGCCGGGTAATGCCCACCCTTCCTGCTAGCGATTGCGTGACGCCTGCCAGCAATCCGAACTGTTGCGAACCCGTCAATACGAAGCGTCCCGGTACGCGGTTTTCATCGACCATGCTCTGCAAATGCGAAAACAGATCGGGCCAGCGCTGGGCCTCATCAAAGATGGCACCCGTGGGAAAGCGGGCCAGAAAGCCACGCGGGTCCTCCTCAGCGAAGGCCCGCTCAATCGGATCTTCCAGGCTCACATAGGGTTTGTCGGCAAATAGCGTCCGCGCCAATGTGGTCTTGCCTGACTGACGCGGGCCGGTAATGGTCAGTACAGGAAAGAACTGAGCCAATCGGGTCAATGTGGAAGCAAGTTGTCTAGCGAGCATGTGAATATTATACAAATTCAGAAAACAATTTCAAATTTGTATAAATCAGCTGACACTTGTCATATTCTGAGCCAGGCAAAAGCTGTGCCTAAAGCTACAGAGTTTCCTTAAAGTTCATACCCGTTTGGCCAGTTCAGACGCCTTGCCGGTGTAACTACCGGGGGTCATGGCCAGCAAACGGTCTTTCTCGGCTTGGGGAATCTCTAGCCCTTCAATAAAGCCTTGCATTAATTCCTTGGTCATAGCGGCACCACGGGTGAACTTTTTGAGTTGCTCATACGGCTGGGGCAGGCCAAAGCGGCGCATCACGGTCTGGATGGGTTCAGCCAACACTTCCCAAGAGGAATCCAAATCTTCAGCAATTGCGGCTTCGTTAATTTCCAGCTTGTTCAGGCCGGTGAGTAGCGAACTGTAGGCCAGCGTGGCATAACCCAGCGCTACGCCCATATTGCGCAACACGGTAGAGTCGGTCAGGTCACGCTGCCAACGTGAGATAGGCAGCTTTTCGCTCAGATGGCGCAAGACTGCATTGGCCAGACCGAGGTTGCCCTCGGCATTTTCGAAGTCGATGGGGTTGACTTTGTGCGGCATGGTGCTGGAGCCCACTTCGCCGTCTTTAAGGCGCTGCTTAAAGTAGCCCAAGGAGACATAGCCCCACACGTCACGCGACAAATCAATAAGGATGGTGTTGGTGCGTGCCACCGCGTCAAACAGTTCTGCCATGTAGTCGTGTGGTTCGATCTGAATGCTGTAGGGCTGAAATGTCAGGCCTAGGCCGAGCGGCTCTGGGGTTTCAATCACTTTTTTGCTGAAGGCTTCCCAGTCAAAGTCAGGCCAGGCAGAAAGGTGGGCGTTGTAGTTGCCCACGGCCCCATTCATCTTGGCCAAAATTTTGACAGCAGCCATGCGCTCGCTGGCCGCTTGCAAGCGCACGACTACGTTGGCAATTTCTTTACCCACCGTGGTGGGGCTGGCAGTTTGGCCGTGGGTGCGACTGAGCATGGGCACATCGGCGTAGGCGTGGGCCATTTCGCGCAGCTTCGTCACAATGCGGGCCAAAGCGGGTAACACCACTACGTCGCGAGACGAGCGCAGTTGCAGCGCGTGGCTGGTGTTGTTGATGTCTTCGCTGGTGCAGGCAAAGTGCACAAATTCGCTGGCGTGTTCTAGCTCGGGGCGGGCTTCAAATTTAGATTTGATCCAGTATTCCACCGCTTTCACGTCATGGTTGGTGACCTTTTCGATAGCTTTGATGGCTTCACCATCGGCTTCGGAAAAGTTTTTTACCAACCCCAGCAAGTAAGTGCGTGCTCCGGGCGTAAGTGGCTTGAATTCGGCAAATCCTGCGTCACTGAGCGAAATAAACCACGCCACTTCGACCTGCACACGGCGGTGCATATAGCCGAGTTCGCTGGTCAGGGGGCGCAGGGTGGACAGTTTGGCAGCGTAGCGGCCGTCCAACGGGGAGAGGGCGGAAATGGCAGAGAAGGTCATGGCGCAATTGTAGGTGGGGAGTTTCTGGCCATTTGTGCATCAAAGAGGGCTTTGCCCTGTGTATAGAATGAAAGCTCCTGCAACAGTAGCCTCTTCATGAAACTTATCGGATCCACCACCAGCCCCTATGTTCGCAAAGTGCGCATTGTGATGGCAGAGAAAAAACTTGATTACGCATTCGTAACCGAAGACGTTTGGAGCGCCGACACCACCATTTCTCGCAGCAACCCGCTGGGCAAAGTTCCCTGCCTGGTCATGGAAGGCGGCGAAGCCTTGTATGACTCCCGCGTGATTGTGGAATACCTCGACACCTTGTCGCCTGTGGGCAAGCTCATCCCGGCAGTGGGCCGCGAGCGTGCCGAAGTCAAAACATGGGAAGCGTTGGCCGATGGCCTGCTAGATGCCTCATTGTTGGCGCGCATGGAGTCCGTGTGGGCTGGCCGCACTGAGGCGCAGCGCAGCCAAGCTTGGATTGACCG
>JBEANP010000005.1:0-22156 GCA_041165385.1 Pseudomonadota bacterium
CTGCAAGGTGCCCGATTTTGCCAAAGCCATGGGCCACGAAGACAAATGGAAACTGCATAACAACTGCAAGTAGCAGCCTCGACACCTGGCAGGGCGACATCCCGGTGTAACGGCCCTTTGAAAAAAGTGTTAGCGGCGATGCCGTGTTTGCCGACCGCTGCTACCTGAAGCCTCCAACTGCGCCTTAAAGATCCAACACCAGTCGCTGGCTCTTGCAGCCCGACACACACACCATCATCACCGTGTTGGCAGCGCGCTCAGCTGCAGTCAGCACCGAATCGCGGTGGTCCACGTCGCCTTCAATCACACGGGTTTCGCAGGACCCGCAAATGCCCTCTTCGCAGCTGAAAGGAATAAACACACCCGAAGCAATCAACTGCTTGTGCAAGTCGGTGTCCGGGGTCACTTCAAACGTTTTACCGCTGGCTCGCAACTCGACTGTAAAGCTGGCTTTGGCGTCGGTAGCCGCAGCCACTGCCACCGCGCTAAAGCGCTCAATATGCGCTTGGGTGTGGCCCAGCGCGGCGCATGTTTTCTCAAAGTTGTCCAGCATTACACCGGGACCGCAGGCGTAGTAGTGCTCTGACGCATTGACAGCTCGGCGGCCCAGCAACGCAGTCAGGTTGGGTGGGCCGCCCTGCTCGTCATCATAGTGCCAGGTCACCGGCACGCCCAGTGCTTCAATGTCTGCAATAAACGCGGCGTTCTTGCGCGAGCGTGCAAGGTACACAAACTCAAAGCGCTTACCCAGCTCTTTCAAGCGGCGCGCCATGCACAGCACCGGCGTCACGCCAATACCGCCCGCCACCAGGACCGAATACGTAGCGTCTTCATGCAGCGGGAAGTTGTTGCGGGGCGCGCTGATTTGCAGACTTAAGCCCACGCGCAATTGCTCGTGCACGCAGCGCGAACCCCCGCGGCTGGCGCGGTCTTTCAGCACGCCCACCACATAGCGCTGCGACTCGGTCGTGCTGTTACTAAGCGAATAGCTGCGCACCATGCCATTGGGCAAATGCAGATCAATATGCGAACCTGCTTCAAACGCGGGAAACACCACGCCATCAGCAGGTCGCAAGTCGATACTGATGATGTCCTCTGCCTCAAAGCGGAGTGTGTGGACCCACGCGGACAAATTGGTGCTGCTGCTCATTGCTAGTGTGGCTTATGCCAATATTTTGGTTGTGAAAACGTTAATCTTCAAGTTTAAGGCTCCGGTTACCATCGCGGGCCACACATTTAAGAAACCAGTTATGCCCAACTCCACCATCCCCGCCTGCCCCCAATGTGGGCTGGAAAACACTTACCCCGACGGCGGTAACTACGTTTGCCCGGACTGCACCCACGAATGGCCCATGCAGACAAATGGTGATGAGGAAAGTGAAGACGGCGCACAAGGCACAACCGAAGGCATCGTGCGCGACAGCAATGGCAACCCATTGGCCGACGGTGATGCGGTGATATTGATCAAAGACCTGAAAGTCAAGGGCTCTTCCATCGTGCTAAAGAAAGGCACCAAAGTCAAAAGCATTCGCCTGTCACAAGGCGCGGGCGACCACGAGGTGGACTGCAAGACCGATCAGGGCGGCTTTATGCTCAAGGCCTGCTTTCTCAAGAAGGCTTGAACATGGGCCTAAAGCCGTAAGCGGCTGCTTACGATGTGCGGCGCGGGGTCATGGGACCGCGGCCTTCAATGTGGCGGAAGTTGATGCGGCCTTTGGTCAGGTCGTAAGGCGACAGTTCCAGAGACACGCGGTCGCCCGCCAAAATACGGATATGGTTCTTGCGCATCTTGCCTGCAGAGTAGGCAATCAGCTGGTGACCGTTTTCTAGCGTGACACGAAAGCGCGTGTCAGGCAGTACCTCGTTCACAACACCCATCATTTCAATCAGTTCTTCTTTGGCCATGGTGTGGTCCTTTTAAAGTAAATCAGTGAGGCCGCGTAGTGGCATTGACCCAGTCTATGCCTTGTGCGATGGAAAACTGTGCGGCGGCGTCATGTGACGCAAATTCGTCGTGAAAACGCATCACACGGTCGGTGGAGGCGCTGCCCCGACCGCTGGCGATGGAAACCTGTGCGGCAAATTGACCGCAAGGCAGTTGTTCGGGACAGGCCGCAATGCGGTACTTGCCCATGGTGACAGGAATCTGTGTCGTCGTTGTTGTTGTAGTAAAAATCATTAATAACCGAAAGCAAACATGGCATGCCCTCATGCCAAAAGTCCCATCCAATCAACCTGTAAACCGGTTCAAAAACCAGGCTTGAGGTACGCGCCACGGCAGGGGCATCGTCAACAGATGGGATAAAGCGCCTACACCGTGAGATGGGTAGCGTGGTCGCAATTGAAGGGCCGGACTGAGCGCCCTTCTGCCGGGGGCGTAGCTGCAACGCGGTAAAACGGTGCGGCTGTCAGTCGCCAAAAGCGACCATGTAATGTAACACGCGGGGCCAAAATTAGCCACAATTGAGGGCTGGCGACCCCCTAGCACTCACTTTTTGACCCGGAAAACCCATGAAAACATTAGTTACCAGCTTGATTCTTGCCGCTGCCGCCCTAAGCGCCGTGGCTAAAGACGTCATCATTGATGTGCGCACCCCTGCCGAATTTGCATCCGACCACATAAAAGGCGCCATCAATATTGACCATGAAGTGATCGCGCGGGACATTGCGAAAGCGGGCGTGGGCAAAGACGATCGCGTCATCTTGTATTGCCGATCGGGCCGCCGTTCCGGCTTGGCCATGAACGCGCTGAAGTCCATGGGCTACAGCAAGGCAGAAAACGTAGGCGGCATAGAACAGGCACGCAAGACACTGGGCCTTAAATAACCACCGGGCGCACCCCATGCCAGATGCCACCCTGACCGGCCTGCCACCGCTGGTGTCAGCCAACACACGGGTGCTGGTGCTGGGCAGCTTTCCGGGGGTGCGGTCACTGCAGACGCAGCAGTACTACGGCCACCCCCAGAACCATTTCTGGCGCATTTTGGAAGCTATTTGGCCCGATAGCCCCCGTGGAATATGCGTAGCCAGCTATGAAATTCGTCGCGCGTGGCTACTTGAACGCGGTCTGGGCCTGTGGGACGTGTACGCCAGCTGCGAGCGCACCGGCAGCTTGGACAGTGCCATTCGCAACGCCGTGCCCAACAACATCGCCGCCCTGCAGCTACCGCATCTGGCGGCCATAGCCCACAACGGCGGCGAAAGCTTCAAACACGCCCGCCACACCCGAACCCTGGGCGTGCCGGTCTACACACTACCCAGCACCAGCCCGGCCAACGCCAGCTGGAGCTTTGAGCGCAAGTTGGCGGCTTGGCGGGAGGTGATGGTGTTGCAGGGGTTGGTTTAAGGGCCAAATCGGGCTGCAGGCCACGGCTGGTTTGCGTAAGCAGCTATTTATTTGATAGCGTTTTGATTCAAAGAAAGCCAAATTTCTGGGCATGCCACTGCAAGAATTCCGGTGCGGGTGCCAAGCGCGAAGGCATCTGGATGCGCTTGTTGTCGAAATGCAGCAGCGACTGCTCAGCAAAAACATCCACGTTCTTTGTTTTGAGTTTGCGACTGACGCGAACCGTGTAGTCCGGCATCACAGTGATCAATCCTTGATCGTACGCACGATCATGCAACGCGGACAAGCACAGCCCGTTTTGCGGATTCAACCGGTTGTGCGTGTCTTCACTCCACGGAACGATATGGCTGGCGATTAGAAGGCGTTCGTTTTGCAGTCCGCTGATGCAGCAGGTGGTGTTGTAGCCGCTGAGAACAGCGCGTCGGAATCGGGCTTGATTGACTCGCACTTGCACAGTGGCGGTGCGGGTTTTGCCTTCTTCCAAAATTTGCAAAATCTCCGGCTGTGGCAAGTCATCCAGCAGGCCTTCGTCAGGCTTTGCCTCATGGGCTGCTGCGAGGGCCTCGTATTCTGCAATGGCCTCTAGTGCCACCACGTCCCAGTTGGTTTGCAGCTCTTGCCAAATTTGCTTATCCAAGGCCGAGGCGTTTCCCATGCCACTGCGTCCACTGGCAACGATCACTGGATCAAGACTAGCCAGATTGACCAACTTCAAGGCAATAGAGCCTGGCGTACGACCTATCCATTTCGCAAGCTCAACCAGTTTGGGGTTGCGTTGGTGCAGCTGGCCAAATGGCAGCTGCAGATAGACATGCAATGCTGCCAACGTTTGCGCTCGCGTCCAGTTACTCCCCGCAACGGCTTCTATGGCCATGACTCGCCCCTCAAGTTTGAGTGGTCAGTATGCCAGGTGCAATTGGCGCTGATGCGACTGCATCAGCCTGCGCAATGTCGTCATTCGACGAGCGAGACCAATGGGAGAGATGGGACGAGGTCTAGTTTCGACACGAAAGGCAATTGGTGCGTCAGCATGTGGTTCTTGCGTTACCAAATAGCAGACGCGGTTCACAAAATGCATGCCTGGCGTTATCCAGAGATCATTACCGCGATCACCCTCCAGAACGGTCCAAATACAGCTCGGGTCCTCACTTCTTGCTATTTGCAAATCTTCACCGAATGTCTCCAAACCATGGCCGCCCCAAATATTGAAATGCGAAAGCGGATGACGGAAAGGCTTGAGGTAGGCATAAAAAACGTCCTCATGGAAAACGGTTTCTGTCTGCATTTACAGGTCCCAATGGGGTGACAATTTTTGGTTCCACTCGGATATGGCCTCAACGCGTGAAATGAAGTTTTCAACGGTATCAAAAACAGTTCGGTTAGCTTGGTCTAGGCCAGCAACTTGCATGTCGTGAAAGGTGTGCCAAACATGGTACGCATCGGTAGGTCCATCGCTAAATGCCCAGAGCGCTGCATACAAAGGCAGCAAACTCAATTGCCCGGCAATAAAGAATTCCTCTGCTTCAAAGCATGACCTGATTTGCGTCACTTGGGCGTGTATAGCTTCACCTTTGAGCAGTACGCTGCCCCAAACTTTGTAGTTCGAAGCATCGCGATAAAAGTACTCAAATAGGCTCAAATTATTCAATGCTGCCTCCATGTTTGAAGTCAGCGTACGTCGTCTATCGCGGTTTGTAACCCAGGGCTTAGCCTGGGGTGACAGCTTCTATTTTTCAAGCAACACTAGGTTAGGCCGAGTGCACCTAAAATAGTAACAAAACAAGCCTCCAGCCCCCGCCCAATCTGCGCAAGCAGCTATCAATTTCATAGTATGACCAGCTCCAAAACTGCCGCCCTCACGACCCACGACACCACGCGCATTGACGATGTACGCATCGGCGCGGTGCGTCCGCTGATCACACCGGCGCTGCTGGAAGAAAAGCTGCCTGTGCCCGACGCGGCGCAGGCTTTGGTGGAGAGCAGCCGCGCTGCTATTTCGCGCGTGCTGCACGGGCAGGACGACCGGCTGGTGGTGGTAGTAGGGCCCTGCTCCATTCACGACCACGCGCAGGCCATGGAATATGCGCGCCAACTCAAGCTGCTGGCCGATGCCTTGCAGAACGACCTGCTAGTTGTGATGCGCGTGTACTTTGAGAAGCCCCGCACCACCGTGGGCTGGAAGGGCTATATCAACGACCCGCATCTGGACGACAGCTTTGCCATCAATGAAGGGCTGGAGATGGCGCGCCGCCTGCTGCTCGAAGTACTGGAAGTGGGCCTGCCCGTGGGCACCGAGTTTCTGGATTTGCTCAGCCCCCAATTCATCAGCGAGCTGGTGAGCTGGGGCGCCATAGGCGCACGCACCACCGAAAGCCAGAGCCACCGCCAGCTGGCCAGCGGCCTGTCGTGCCCGGTGGGTTTCAAAAACGGCACAGACGGCGGTATCAAGGTGGCCACCGACGCTATTCAGGCGGCACAGGCCGCGCACGCCTTCATGGGCATGACCAAGATGGGCCAGGCCGCCATTTTTGAGACACGCGGTAACGACGATTGCCATGTGATTCTGCGCGGCGGCAAAGCACCCAACTATTCCAAGGCTGATGTGGATGCCGCCTGCGCCTTGCTCAAGGCCGTCGGCCTGCGCGAGCAGGTCATGATTGACGTCAGCCACGCCAACAGCAGCAAGCAGCACGCGCGCCAGATTGTGGTGGCCGCCGAGGTGGCTGCGCAGATTGAAGCGGGCGATGCACGCATTACCGGCATCATGATTGAAAGCCACCTGCAAGAGGGTCGCCAGGACATCAAGCCCGGCACACCGCTGCAACACGGCGTGAGCGTGACCGATGCTTGTATCAGCATGGCGCAGACCGTGCCTGTGCTAGAGCAACTGGCTGCGGCTGTACGGGCACGGCGCACTTTATTGCGCGCTGCGGTTTTTTAGCACAAAATCATGCGCTAGCGCCCGATTTGTATATCTTTCTAGCTATTTAATTTGTAGCAATATGAAGCTTTGTATTCTTGAAAATGACATCTTGGAAGGTGAGTTGGCCCAGACCTACACTGGTTTTGGGCCGATGTTTGTACGTCTGTTTGAGGGCGTAGGTGCGCAGTGGCAGATGGATATTTTCAATACGATGCGCGGCGAATACCCAGCGTCGTTTGATGACTATGACGCGGTGCTACTCACAGGCAGCCGGGCCGATTCGTTCTCTAGTGAGGCCTGGGTCATTGAGCTGCGCAGGCAGGTCACGCAGCTGCTAGCACAGCGCAAGAAAATGGTGGGCGTGTGCTTCGGGCACCAGCTGATTGCGCTGTGCATGGGCGCGCAGGTGGGCCGTGCGCCGCAGGGTTGGGGCGCAGGCCGTATGACGTATGACTGGCACCGGCCGGACTTGCCGCTGTTTGAGCAGCGCTCTGAAATCGCGCTGCTGGCCAGCCACCAGGACCAGGTGTTTACGCTGCCCGAGGGCGCCCAGCTGGTGGCTAGCAGCGCCTTTTGCCCGGTGGCATCATTCACCGTTGGTAATGAGGTGTTTTGTATTCAGCCACACCCCGAGTTTGAGGTGGGCCTGAGTGCCAAGTTGATCGAGCGACGGCGCGAGATATTGGGTGAAGAAAAATACATTGTCAGTCGCCAGAGCCTAGAACACGGCCATGAGGGCGAGCACATTGCTCGCATGGTGGTGGAGTTTTTGAAAACTTAAACCGCCGATAGCGGTATATAGAGCTACCGCTCACTCGGCAGCATCACCTGCGCCAACGCATCGGCATCCAGGCTTCGCGCAGCGCCGAAGCCTGCCACTTGATGGGCGCTTTCTAAATCTATGTCCACAAACCGGAAATCTCCTAGTTCCGTCAAAGGCTCGGCTTCTGGAAAACGCTGTAAATAAGAGGCACGCGCGCTGTGCCACATAGGACTGTCAGTGGGAATAACTGCAGCGGTGCCTTCCAAGGTAACGCGAGGCAAAGCGTGCACGGATTCACCGGCAACTTCAGCCTGCATCACCATCAATGACACTTTGAGCGACACCTGCAAATTACGTGTATGCGGCGCTAAGCCACTGACGTGGATGACAACCGTTCCGGAACGGTTGTCGACAGCAAAAGGCACCATGGACACAAAGGGGTGGCCGTCTGCACCCAGCGTTCCCAACGCAGCCACACGTTGGCGGTTCAAAAGGGCGCGAAGGGCCTGCGTCAAACGGGGCTCGTGCGGTAAACCACCGCTGGTGTGGATTGCTTTGGTCATGCCCACAGTATGAACCTATCCCTCAAAAGACGCGACCCCGGAGCAGATAAGCGGCCGGGGTCTCGGTTTTGGTCTTGCAACGTTGGCCCTCGTGAGGCTAATTTGCGCAGTGTGGGCGAATAGCTTTTGCTGCTGTTTACTGTCGATTGGGTGCTTAACAGATGTATTTAGTATAAATTCGGGGTGCCGGCAGACTATTGCTTTTTTGTCATGGATATAACTAATTTTGGCAATATCTGCTTAATTTTTTGTAAAATTTAGCATATATATGAACATCGATCGCTATGACCAACAAATTTTGGAAATCCTTCAAATAGATGGACGCATTAACAACCAAGAGCTAGCAGACCGCATAGGCCTGTCGCCATCACCTTGCCTAAGGCGAGTGCGGGCATTGGAAGAGTCTGGACTCATAGTGGGCTATAGAGCGCTGTTGGATGCTAAAAAGCTCGGTTTAAGTTTGATGGCATTGGTCCATATTTCGATGGATCGGCACACGCCAGAGCGATTTGAAAACTTTGAAACCAGCATCGGCTTGTTGCCCGAAGTATTAGAGTGCCTGCTAATTACGGGGCAAGATGCCGATTACCAGCTTAAAGTAGTTGTTCGCGATATGGACCACTATCAAACCTTGTTACTGAGCAAAATTACCCGCATTGAAGGGGTTACTGGAGTGCATTCCAGCTTTGTATTGCGCAAAGTTTTGAACAAAACAGCATTGGCTATAACTTGAAAGATCTACCCGCATGTGTTTAATAGCTTGGAATTGGCAGCCCGATAGCCCAACACCACTGCTGGTTTTATCAAACCGCGACGAATATTACGCACGACCTACGCGTACTCTGCGCCAATGGCCCATGGCTGACCATGGTGCAAAAATATGGGCTGGGCAAGATATGCAAGCCGGTGGTACTTGGCTAGGAATTAACGCCAAGGGTAGATTTGCAGGTGTTACCAATTACCGCTCTGGCGAACAGCAACGCAGCGATGCTACTTCGCGTGGTGAATTGGTGGCCTCTTTTTTGCAAAGTAGCTTGGACGCAAAAGACTACTTGAATGCCTTATCGAGAGAAGCACACAACTACAACCCATTTAACTTGGTAGTGTTTGATGGTGATCAGTTAATGGGGTTCGAAAGCCACCATGCGCGTACACTCACCATGAAGCATGGCATTGGCGCAGTCTCCAACGCAGAATTTGATACACCTTGGCCAAAGTTAACGCGACTTAAAAACAAGTTAAAGGTACATGTGGATTTATGTACTACAGACACTGACAGTTTGGTGCATTTACTGCATGACACCGAGACAGTGAGCAATAGTGAATTGCCCAGCACAGGTGTTTCTCAAATGATGGAGCGGGCCTTATCAGCAACTTTTATCAAAACACAAGCGTATGGAACGCGGGCGTGTAGTGTGGTGCGACTGCACCACACGAACACTGAGTTTTACGAAGAACTATTTGATGAAACTGGCCTGGTTGGCACGTCAAACTGCCAATTCTTTCGATAACAACTCAGCTATACGTTCAACTAGCGTGCGTCAGGCAATTCAATTTTAACTTCGAGCACTTCAAGGTTGTCCTGGCGCTCTAGGTTAACTTTGATGTCTGATGGATTGATCTTGATGTACTTGCTAATCACGGCCACCAGTTCACGCTGCAAAGCAGGTAAATAGTCTGGCTCGGCGGCATTGCGGCCGCTACGTTCGTGGGCCAGAATAATTTGTAACCGTTCTTTGGCAACGCTAGCTGTCTTCTTTTTCTCACCCAAGAGAAACGAGAGGAATGACATGGTGTTATTTCCCCCCAAAAAGACGCTTCAAGAGGCTTTGCTTGGGTGCTTCAGTAAAGCGCATGGGCTTCTCAGCACCCAAAAAGCGGTCGATCACATCTTTGTAAGCCTCTGACACATCGCTGCCTTGCATGTGCACTGCGGGCACACCTTGGTTAGACGCTTGCAATACAGATTCACTTTCAGGAATGACACCAATCAATTTGATGCGCAAGATGTCCTGAATATCCTCCAGAGAGAGCATCTGTCCTTGGTCCACCCGCGCCGGGTTGTAACGAGTGATCAGTAAGTGCTCTTTGATCGGATCGCCACCTTCCATCGCGCGCTTGGTTTTGCTGGCCAGCATGCCCAAAATACGGTCAGAGTCACGTACTGAGGACACTTCAGGGTTGGTCACCACCAAGGCTTCATCAGCAAAATGCATAGCCATCAAGGCACCTGTCTCGATGCCAGCGGGTGAATCGCAGACGATGTATTCAAAGTCCATGGCACCCAAATCATTCAAAACTTTTTCAACACCGACTTGCGTTAACGCATCCTTGTCACGGGTTTGAGAGGCTGCCAATACATACAGGTTATCGCATTGCTTGTCTTTAATGAGTGCTTGATTGAGATTGGCCTCGCCCTGAATGACATTGATCAAGTCATACACCACACGGCGCTCGCAACCCATGATCAGGTCCAGATTACGCAAGCCAACATCGAAGTCAATCACTGCGGTTTTATGGCCGCGCAACGCCAGCCCGGTTGCAAAACTGGCGCTTGTAGTAGTTTTACCCACGCCGCCTTTACCGGATGTGACCACAATAATTTTTGCCATGGGGACGGATTCTTTCAAAAAATAAGAGTCAGGTTTCGTCAAGTTTTAAGCGCTTCGATCAGCAATTTTTCTTGCCCATCGGTGCTCAAGCGTACTTGGGCGGCTTTGCCATGAATGTCTCTGGGCAACGGATTTTCGCTGGTACGGTAAACACCAGCAATAGAGATCAACTCTGGCTCTAAGCAAAGTGAAAATATACGTGCATTGGTGTTGCCACGTGCGCCTGCCATGGCCTTGCCGCGCAAAGGCGCATAGACGTGAATATTGCCATCAGCAACCACTTCAGCACCTTGGTTGACCATTGCCAGAACAACCAAATCAGCACCTCTAGCGTAAATTTTTTGACCTGAACGCAAAGGCTTGTCAATCACCATGGTGCTCGGGCCAGGCACTTCGCGTATGACCTCGGTAATGACTTCTTTAACAATGTCGATAGGCGTTGCAGAAGGTGTTTTATTCACCGCCACGCCTCGGGAACGAGACAGTTCAAGAGGGCTATCCACCAGACCGAGCGCTTTGCCGGCTTCAAGCCATGCAGCGTTTTCCGAACGAATAGCAACTGGAATCAAGTGACAAATTCGTAGCACTGCAAGCAGTGACTCTAAATCTGGAACAGATTCGTGCGGTTGAACAACGTTGGCATCAATGACTAACGCATCGTTGTCAAAGAAGTCAGGGTTGTCGCTCTTTGGACCAAACTGCGTGAGTAATTCAGCTTGGATTACATCAACATTGCTTGTTTTTAGGAGCAAAGCAACCAGCGGAAGTTGCGCACTTTTAATTTCAAACGAAACAGTCATGGAAACAACAAACCTTGGATGCGACAAACTTCAGAAATCAGATTTTACTTGATTAAAACCTCGTCGCTACAACAACTGTTCGCAGACTTTTTTTAATGTTTTTTTGCTGTGACTTGTTTTTCTCTATTCTTCTCTTTTAACTATATAAAGCATAGTAGTAGTAGATAGAGCTGAGTCACTACTTGTGGACAATCAATTATTCTTCAATAAAATCAATAACTTGCGGTGACTTAACAGATGTGCGCTTGTGTGCTTTTGAACTGTACCCAAAAACTGGATAACTTTTTTCATAACACTTTCTCTGTGGATAACTACCCTCTTGTTAGAAAACTATGCACAGGGTTATTCTTTGACAAGTGCTCTCAATACGTGCTGATTTCAATTGTTAGATATTTGTTTGTGTTTGTAAGGAATAGGGTGTAGTTTCGAGTGGACAATGCAGTGTGGTTTGAAACTTGGCTAATTCCCATGGATGCTGCGTAAGCGGCTATCAAATTTATAGCAAATGGTTGTGTAATGAGTGAAAAAAAATCTTCAGAAATTGAACGAGAAACACTCAAGCAACTGACTGTGCGCATGCTCGCACCAACGCCTGACAATTACCAGTCTGTCTATAACGAAATAGCAGACATCCCTTGCGTACCGTACTTTCCATTGGATAGGCTGCGTGACATTGCACGGGCACTTCCAACCCATACTTCAGAGCAGGAAAAGCAACGAGGGTTGCTGGAATATGCCATTGACTGCACGAGTTGGGATGGCGTGAAAACTGCCCTTATGGCTTACGGTGGTTTTGTGACGCTAGCAACGGCGGAATCAGCAGCTGTTGATATGGCTGGTGCATCTGCGTTAACAGCAGACTTCATGACCCAAATTGGGCTTTTGATTGAATATTGTCAGCCTGCACTTGGTACTGACGATGAGCGGTTTAATGAGCAAACCGAGGTGATGATCAAAGCGTTGCATCAATCGGGGGCTGATATTGCCACCATAAAGACTATGTTGGTGAACTATTGTCGCCGCTTGTCTTTTGTTGCAGAAGATCAAAGCGAGATCAAAACGGTATTGCTTAAACTGCTGCACATGGTTTTTGAAAACATTGCCGATTTGAGTCCAGATGAGCAGTGGTTAAGAGGGCAAATGGACTCACTGGTCACTGCATCGGAACCCCCACTGACATTACGCAGGCTTGATGACGTGGAGAGGCGTTTAAAAAACGTTATTTTCAAACAAAAAGAAGCCAGAGATCGCGCCCTGCTAGTTCAAAACGAATTGCGCGACATGCTAAAAGCGTTCGTAGAGCGCTTGTCAGAGATCACTCAGTCAACGGGCAGTTTTCATGAAAAATTGGAAGAAAGCGCTCGACTCATTGAACAGGCCAAATCAATGGCGGAAATAGCACCTGTTTTAAAGGAAGTTGTGGGTGCTACTCGCACTATGGCAACGGATAGCAAAATAGCACGCAATGAGCTTATTGCCATGCGTGAGCATGCAAATTTGACAGAGGCTGAAATTGTCAAACTTCACCAAGAATTAGACCGCGTTAGTGCGGAAGCACGGCACGATTCATTAACAGGTGCGCTCAATCGTAAAGGGCTAGATGAAGCCTTGGAGCGTGAGCTATCTACAGTACGACGCAAAGAAACTCCTTTGTGTTTGGCTCTGCTCGATATTGATGACTTCAAAAAATTGAATGACACCTTTGGCCATGCCAGAGGAGATGAGGCCTTGAATCATTTGGCATCTGTGGCGCGCGAATGTATGCGGCCACAAGATACGCTCGCGCGGTTTGGTGGGGAGGAATTTGTTATTCTGCTGCCTGATACGCCGTTGGATCGCGGTATAGACGCATTGACCCGTTTGCAACGAGAGCTGACCAAACACATTTTTATGGTGGGAACAGAAAAAGTATTGATTACTTTTAGTGCGGGTGTTGCACAGCTCGTACATGGTGAGGTGGGACAGGAAGCTATTCTCCGCGCAGACCAGGCTATGTATTTGGCCAAGCGCGCAGGCAAAAACTGTGTTTTGGGTGCATAAGAACCGCATGAAAGGGGTTTTTTAGCATGGGTTATTTGGTTTTGGGGCTGGTCTTGTTTTTAGGTACGCATTCTTTGCGTATTGTTGCCAATGACTGGCGCACTCAAACCATTGCCCGTGTAGGAGAGATTCAGTTCAAAGGCGTTTACTCACTACTGTCGATAGCTGGATTTACGTTGATAGTGTGGGGTTTTAGTGTCGCCAGGGAAACCCCTGTCATGCTCTGGATGCCACCCAGGGGTTTGCGACATGCAGCGGCCTTGTTAACCCTTATTGCATTTGTGCTGCTTGCGGCAACCTATGTGCCTGCAAATGCCATCAAGGCACGTTTTCACCACCCAATGGTGCTGGCGGTGAAAACATGGGCCTTGGCACATTTGCTTGCCAACGGAAATCTGGCTCACGTAGTGCTTTTTGGGTCGTTTCTGGTCTGGGGTGTTTTGTGTTTTATTGCAGCACAACGCAGGGATCGCGTACAGAATACGGTTTACCCAGTCGGTACACCTAAAGGGACTGTTACAACGCTGGTAGTGGGCGGTGCAGCTTGGGTGGTATTTGCGCTATGGCTGCATGGTTTGCTATTGGGCATACGGCCATTTGGTTAAGCCAGTGTTATTTTTGCAAGTACCACTGAATGGCAAATTTGGCAACAAAGCCAACCATGCCGAACGCTAACCCCAGGAAGATGACAAAAGTGCCAAAGCGGCCGGCTTTTGACTCCCAAGCCAAATGGCCGATGATGAACAGCATGTACAACATAAAGCCGCCCACACCAAACGACAGGCCAAAAGCGGCAACCTGCTCTTCTGAGTAACCAAACATCAGCGAGCGCCCGACGGGGTGGACGTTACATGCATTGAATCGCGCTCGGGCAAGCTGGATGGGTCGACAAGAGCCCTGTAAGCATGCCAACTGGCATGCCCCAGCATGGGGACAACAGCTACCAAGCCAATGAGCAATGAGCCCAAACCCAATAGCGTGAATCCCATAATGAGTGCCGCCCAAAAGGCCATGGGTATGGGATTTGCTAATACGGTTTGCCAACTGATGAGTACGGCTTGCATTAGCGTTACACGGCGATCCAATAACAGGGGCATGGCGATGACGCTGCTGGCAAACATGGGCGCAGCCATGATGGCTCCCATAGCCAGCCAGACTTCAAACAGCCAACCATTTTTAGCCAGCATGACATGGTGAACAAAATCCAGTGGCGTGTTGATGGGGACTGGCGCCAGTAATGTAATCAGCGCGGCGGACGTTAATACCCAGCCTGCCGTTGCTAGCGCCAATAAAGCGCCGAATTGCACCATGCACCAGTAGTCGTTGCCCCATTTGTTGAAGTGACTGTGCTGCCAGTTCAACCAAGTCTTAAGCACCACTGAGCAATCTGCTTTTTCGCCCTTCTCCAATGCGCGGCTGAGTGCATACAGGCTGGTAGCCAATACGGGTGCAATGACCAAAAAACCTGACAAAGCACCTGCCAATAACCAAAACCGGTGGCTGGCAACTGAAACAATGACAGCGCCCAAAGCCGCCAATACCAAGCCGTGTATGAAACTGACCCAGCCCGCTTGCGCCATATCGCGCCAAGCGAGCACCAGCCACACCAGCGGTTGCATAGCACCAATAGTGCGCACGTTAGGGAGTGAGTGTTCGGATGTGGCAGGCGGCATGTGAAGGGTGCTGAGTGTAGTGCCGAGTATGGCGCTACCGCTTGATTTGCATCAATGGCAGGAGGGCCCAAGCATAATGAAACCCGTATAAACGCTGGAGTTGTTAAATGTCACGCCCCATATTGAATGAAACGCATATCCACTCCGCCATCCGAGATAGGGTGAAGACACATCATCAAGACATCGTCGCACAAGTGCAGGCGGCTATTGCTGCAACACCCGTAGTTGTTGTGGGTATGGGGTTAAACCCCATGCCTAAAAAAGCCTGCGCCGCATTGACTGCGGCGGGCGTTGAATTTGAGTACTTGGAGTTTGGCAATTACTTCAACAACTGGCGCCGCCGCAACGCATTGAAAATGTGGACCGGTTGGCCCACATTTCCCATGGTTTTTGTAAAGGGCACACTGGTGGGCGGTGTCACCGATGTGCAGACGCTCATTGCCAGCGGAGAGCTAAAAACGCTGTTGGCTTAGCTTACTTTTTAGGAGCATCAGCAGGTTTTGCGCCCTGATGGTCCTTATGGTTCTGCATGTCGCCTTTTTCACCATGCTTTTTGTCGCCATGGCGGCCGCCCATCTTGGCGTGCTCGGCATCAAACACTTTCTTCTGTTCGGCCGTCAAAGTAGCGTAAAAGGTCTTGATCGCCTCATTGCGCTTGGTCATAGCGGCGCCCATGTCGGACATACGTTGGGTGTGCAGGGCTTGCATCTTGTCGATACGCTCGGGTGTCGTCAGCTTGTCCATTTCAGCGCGATCGGAGCGATTTGCGGTCATGGCTCCAGAGGGTTTCATGCTGGTGGCAAATGTAGTCCAAGCGCCTTCCTGGGCGGGAGTGATCTTGAGTTTGGTTTTCAGGTCCGCCATGTGTTTGGCCACCATTTGCTCTATTTTGGCAGGGTCCATACGGCCCATATGTCCACCGTCGTGGCCCATCATGCCGCCAGAACCTTGAGAGTAAGCAGCAAAACCTGCGGTAGCCAACAAGCTAGCAACGATAAGAGATTTAAAAACGGGTTTCATGGGTTCATCCTTTGATAATTGGCTGATGCGGGAATCGCTATCAGCTTGGGATCAAGTGTGACCCGCCCATGTAACGGGAACATTGCGCATCAATAAGGCAATGTAAAGTTGCATGAAAATAGTCAAAGATGAAGCCAAAGTAACTAAGGGTATGTGTGTTTAAAAATGTGATGATGTATCGCCTGCTGTCTGCTTGGACACAGACGCAAACCACGCTGGAAGCAGCACTGGAAGAAGGTCGTTTTACTGAATGTAGCGCTTCGCAGGAAAAAGCGGTTGGCTGGCTTGCACCGCGTGGGCAAGAGCATGGCCCACTGGTCGAAATCGTTGCCGGGCAATGGATGCTTAAGCTGATGGTGGAAGTCAAAGTTTTGCCCAGCACAGTGGTTAAACGCAAAGCGCAAGAACAGTTGCAGCATATTGAGGCCACCACTGGACGCAAACCTGGCAAGAAGGAAGCACGTGAAATTGCTGAAGATGCACGCTTGTCACTGTTGCCCATGGCATTCACCAAGCAGTCTTCTGTGCTGGTGTGGGTTGACCCTGAAGCAAAGTTGTTGGTGTTAGATGCTGGTAGTCAGGCCCGCGCGGATGAGGTCATGACGTGTTTGATTAAAGCCATAGATGGTTTGGAAGTTCAGCTATTCAACACACACATGTCGCCCGCAGCGGCCATGGCGCTTTGGCTCTCGACCAAGGAAGCACCGCAAAACTTTACCGTAGACCGTGAGTGTGAACTCAAAGCGGCTGACGAATCCAAGGCCGTGGTGCGCTACACCCGCCATGCGCTGGATACTGACGAAGTGACTCAGCACATTGCCGCAGGCAAGGTGCCCACCAAACTGGCGCTCACCTGGAACGACCATGTGTCCTTCATGCTGACCGAGGCCTTGCAGCTCAAAAAGGTGGCTGTGCTAGACGTGGTGTTTGAAGGTGCCAAAACCGCCGCCGATGGCAAAGACGACAACTTTGACACCGACGTGGCGATTGCCACGGGCGAGTTGCGCAAGCTTATTCCCGATCTGCTGGAGGCGCTGGGTGGTGAGGTGTCTTTGATCGGAGCACCTGCCGTCTGACAGACTCAGCCGGGGTAGAGCGTAAAAGTCAGTTTTTGACTATGCTGCCACTTTTAAGGAGCTCACCATGCAACGTAAAACCGCACAAGATTTTGACCAAGAGCTGTTAATTTTGTTTGATGCCTATGTGCATGGAACGTTGGATCGACGCGGGTTTTTAGATCGAGCGCAGAAGTTTGCCGTGGGTGGGCTCACAGCGGCAGGTTTGCTGGCTTCTTTATCGCCAGACTTCGCTTTTGGGCAAGTGGTACCCAAAGACGATAAACGCCTAAAAACCGAGATGGTTGAGGTGGCGTCGCCTACCGGCTACGGCGCCATCAAGGGCTATTTGACCCGACCCGCCAACGCCACCGGTAAATTGCCTGCCGTTTTGGTGGTGCACGAAAACCGGGGCCTGAATCCCCATATTGAAGACATTGCGCGGCGCTTGGCGCTCGAGGGCTTTATGGCCTTTGCCCCTGATGCCCTGACGCCACTGGGCGGCTATCCGGGGGATGAAGACAAGGCGCGTGAACTGTTTGCCAAACTGGACCAAAACAAGACACGTGAAGACTTTTTGGCCAGCGCGCAATGGTTGAAAGTACGACCTGACGGTATCGGCAAAATCGGTGTGACCGGCTTTTGCTATGGCGGCGGCATGGCGCATACTTTGGCGACCCGGCTGCCAGATTTGGCAGCGGCGGTGCCGTTTTATGGAAACCATCCGGCTGCTGACGATGCTGCCAAGGTGAAAGCTCCATTGCTGATTCACTTTGCGGGTATTGACGAGCGCATCAACGCTGCCTGGCCTGCGTATGAAGCAGCGCTAAAGGTCGCTGGTGTGCAGTACACCGCGCACCAGTACGCCGGAACGCAGCATGGTTTTAACAACGATACGACCCCGAGGTTTGACGCTGCAGCGGCCAAATTGGCGTGGGACCGTACGTTAACGTTTTTTAACCAGACTTTGCGCGGTTAAGCATTCAGTCGCGATTTCTGTCGTGGCCATAACCATGACCGTGGCCCTCCCCGCGGCGGTACTCATCGCGGCGGAAGTCGCGGTGGTCACCGTGGTGCCTCCAGCCCCAGTGGCGGGGTTCGGGCTGGCGGTAATCGTTCACCACCATCACCTGAGCTGGCCGTTGTGGCGGATAGTAGCCCCGGGCTGGCTCGACCCGGCTATTTTCATGGTGGCCACTGTGGTTAGAGGCATTGCCCACGCTGGCACCTATAACGGCGCCAGTGGCGCCCCCAATAACGGCACCTTGGCGGCCGCCGACTTGCTGGCCGATGATGGCGCCTGCAGCAGCGCCGACGCCAGCGCCTAGAACGGCGTCGTAGTTGCCTGCGTATGCCGATGTTGTCAGCCCGGCCAGCGCCACAGTGACTACAGACAGCAGCACGGCGGTGGTCTGGCGCAGGGTTTTTGAGGGCACGTTGAAGTTCAACATAGTGCAAAAGTGGGCATCAGCCCTTGCCGCCAAACGTGACGGCTTACTTTTCACTAACGGGGGAGCGGTGGCAGCGATGCCCCGATTTACAAGACTTTACACATTATTAGGTGCAAAAAATGGCTGTAGCCCCTGTGCAGTATGCGTAAGCAGCTATTAAAAATATAGCAAATTACACACTCTCCAAGGCTTTAGTTTTTCTTCATGGCGCAGGTGTTAAAGCCAAAAATGGCGTAGGGCGGGCACCAGCCAATAGCGCCCGTGGCCAATGGCACCACACCCAGCCAACCCCACCATCCCACGGTGCCAGTGGCAGCCAGGCCGATCAAAACAAGTCCGAGAGCGATGCGTGCAATACGGTCGATGCCGCCCACATTGGATGTCATAACTTACTCCTAGTAAAAAAATGCGATGGGTGTATTGGACGGCCTTGCCCGCCACGGGTATGTGACTTGAGTCACATAGACCTGTTTGTGGCGGTCTAAGCCGGGAGCGCCGAGGCCAGCGCGCGCAGTGCGCCACTGTTGCTGATGTGGATATGCTCGCGCGACAGGCTGACCCAGCCTTCGCGCTCAAAGCGGCGCAGTAACCGGGTGACGATTTCGCGCACGGTGCCCAGTTCGTCGGCAATGGCTTGGTGTGTGAGTGCCAGGTCTTGCCCACGCCCTAGCAGGGCGGCGGCCAAGCGCTGGTCCAGCTTATGAAACGCTACCGCGTCAATCAGGCTGGCGAGGTCAGCCATGCGCTCGGCAAACAGGCCCAGTACGCTGTTGCGAAAGGTGGGGGTTGCCAGCCATTGGTTGAAAACAGGGGGCGCAATCAGCATCAGGCGGGTGGGCTTGGTGGTAATGCCCTGGGCCGACATAGGCACACCGCGAAACAGGCTGGCACTGGACACCAGACACAACTCGCCCGGCACCACCCGATACAGCTCCAGCGAGCGCCCGTCACTGGAGTGGCGTGACACTTTGACTTCACCCGAGAGCACCAGCGGGAAGCCTTGGCAGGGTGCGGCTTCATCAAACAGCACGGTCCCGGCAGGCACCTCCATGGGGTTTGCAGCGGTGCCCAGATCTGTCAGGCTGGGCGTGACTTGGCCGAGTGCGGGGTACAGCGACAGCAGGGGGGCGTGTTCAGGTTGCGACGGCATAGCCTTCTTCGGCAATGGCTTTGGCCAGCGTGTCGCGGCTCTGGGCCGATTCAATGTCTACCTTGTTTTGGCTGCGGTCAATCGACACCTTGGCTTGGGGGTCTGCTTCTTGAATGGCGCGAGTGACGGCTTTTTCGCAATGGCCGCAGGTCATGCCGGTAACGGTGAAGGTTTGGTTCATGGTGGTTCCTTGACGTGAATGTACGCATTGTGAACCTTGCCAATAGAGGAAGGTCAAGCGATGGTTTTGTTCGCCAGCGGCTTGACCCTCCCCCCATGGAAAGCCCTAAGCTATGGCCATGACTACTGAAGCTACACCCACTCTTCCCCCAACCACGATCGATATAGGCATAGGCGGCATGACCTGCGCATCGTGTGTGATGCGCGTCGAGAAGGCCCTGAAAAAGGTGCCCGGCGTGCAGGCTGCTACCGTGAATTTGGCCACCGAATCAGCGCGCGTGCAGGTGAATGACCCGGCCATGGAAGCTGTGCTGCGCCGTGCGGTGCGGGACGCGGGCTACGAGCCGCTGGCACCCAATGCGGCAGTAGACGCGGTACAGGCATCACCGTGGGCGGGCTTTGCCCCAGTAGCGTGGGGCCTGGCACTGTGCGTGCCGCTGGTGGTGCCCATGGTGGGCGACCTGTTTGGCCAGCACTGGATGTTGCCCGCGCTGTGGCAGTTTTTGTTGGCTACGCCTGTGCAGTTCATATTGGGTGCGCGTTTTTACAAAGCGGGCTGGCACGCACTGAAGGCGCTCAGCGGCAATATGGATCTGCTGGTGTCTATCGGCACTACGGCGGGGTGGGCGCTGTCCATGTGGTTGTGGCTCAGCCCGCAGTGGCTGGGCGCTGCAGACCATGCGGCACATGGCATACCCGTGATGGCGCCGCATTTGTACTTTGAAGGCAGTGCTGTGGTGATTACGCTGGTGTTGCTGGGCAAGTGGCTGGAGGCCCGTGCGAAGCGCCAAACCACGTCGGCCATACGCGCTTTGCATGCGCTGCGGCCCGATGTGGCCCACTTGTCAGAGCGTGACGGCGAGGTGGATGTGCCTGTGAGCGAGGTGTTGGTGGGCGACAAGCTGGTGGTCAAGCCCGGTGAGCGCTTTGCCGTGGATGGCGTGGTGCTGGAGGGGCAAACGCAGGTCGATGAATCCATGCTCACGGGCGAATCGTTGCCCGTAGCCAAAGAGCCGGGCGTATTGCTCACGGGTGGCTCTATCAATGGCGAAGGCCGCGTAGTGATGCAGGTGCGTGCGGTGGGCAAGGAAACCGTACTCTCCAACATCATTCGCCTGGTGGAAGATGCGCAGGCGGCCAAGGCCCCCATACAGCGGCTGGTAGACCAGGTGAGTGCGGTGTTTGTGCCGGTGGTGCTGGTGATTGCACTGGGCACCTTGCTCGCGTGGTGGTTGACCGGCCACTCGTTTGAAGTGGCACTCATTCACTGTGTTGCCGTGTTGGTGATTGCCTGCCCCTGCGCACTGGGACTGGCCACACCCGCAGCCATCATGGCGGGTACCGGTGTGGCGGCCAAGTACGGCATTTTGATCAAAGACGCGCAGGCCCTGGAGCTGGCGCACAAGGTTGATGTGGTGGCTTTTGATAAAACCGGCACCCTGACGGTGGGTCGCCCCAAGCTCACCGCGCTGGTGGTAGTGCCGGGGCAGCCAGAGGCAGAAGTGCTTGCACACATGGCATCGCTGCAAAGCGGCAGCGAACACCCCCTGGCCCGTGCCGTGCTGGATGCCGCCAAAGAAAAGGGCATAACTTATCCCCCACCCGAAGCGGTTCGTGCCGTGGCAGGGCGCGGTAGTGAGGGTGAAGTGGGTGGGCGCAGCTATTTGCTGGGCAGCCTGCGCTGGATGCATGAGCTGGGCGTGGACATGGCCGCCCTGTCTGCCCAAGCGGCTGCATTGCAAGTCCAGGGTGCCACGGTATCGGCGGTGGCTGAACGCACGGCAGCTGGGTTGACGCTGGTGGCGGTGATGGCGTTTGCGGATGAACCCAAGGCAGGCGCTAAAGAGGCTTTGGCTGCGCTGCGCGCCCAGGGCATTTACACGGTGATGATTTCGGGCGACAACCAAGGCGCCGCCAACGCCATGGCCAAGCGCTTGGGGCTGGATACTGACGCCGGCCAAGTCATGGCTGAAATCTTGCCGGCGGACAAGGCGGCCCGGGTGGCTGCGCTCAAGGTTGGGGGTAAAGTGGTCGTTATGGTGGGTGACGGGGTGAACGATGCCCCCGCGCTAACCGCTGCCGATGTGGGCATGGCGATGGCCAACCCTGACGGGGGTGGCACCGATGTGGCCATGCACGCAGCGGGCATCACGCTGATGCGGGGCGATCCCATGTTGGTGGTGGCCGCGTTGGACATATCGCGGCGTACGGTGGCCAAAATCCGGCAAAACCTGTTTTGGGCCTTTGCCTACAACGCAGCGGGCATTCCACTGGCCGCTTTGGGTTACCTTAACCCGGTGTTGGCGGGGGCCGCCATGGCCATGAGTTCGGTGAGTGTGATGGGCAATGCACTGTTGCTTAAACGGTGGAAGCCTTAACTACAGATTGTTGGAGTTGAACATATTGCTTTGTCTCTTGATGGCACTTTGTCGATGACCCAGACCGCAGATACTCGCCAATGTTGGGCGCTCGCATTGGCTCTGTCTTTAGGGGCGGCGGTGTCGTTGGGCATTACCCGCTTTGCTTACGGCCTGCTGCTCCCCGCCATGCGCACTGACCTAGGCTGGAGCTACACGCTTG